>JALTZH010000111.1 GCA_027051265.1 archaeon
CATCTTTATTTCTCTATTTTTAAGATTCATTGCATGATGATGATATAAAACAGAAAATAATGCGAAATCCATATCGTATTGATATATTAAGCTTAAAAATTTCTTGAAGAAGAACGTTGATAATATCTCATGACCTACGAATATCAATCTTTTAGCATCTGACTTCTGATAAAAAACTTTTCCTAAATCGTGAAATATCCATGCAAGTTTTAGACACTCAATAAAATTATAATTTCTATTTAAGGATTTCCTCTTATATTTTTTGAATATTCTTTCTCCAAATTTAATACCCTTCGATTCCTTTGCTTTATCAATCAATTCTAAGCCTTTTTTGATATGTTCTTCAAGTAGCTCTTCATTACCATCATCTTTATAACTTAATACTTTCATATTACCACCTCAAACCATATTCCGAATCATATTCCGCATCGATTAAATAGGCTACTACTCCTCTTCTAACCATATCTCTAATTAATCTTATACCTAGCATTTTTCTGATTTTATCCTTAAACTCATCTGGATCTTTTATATCCTGCAAATATATTTTATTGGAATCCTCATCATATATAACTTCCTTTAAGATTTTAACCTTATCGGATTTAAAAGTTCTAGAAGATATAGGAACAACATATTCTTCCAAAAATTTGTACAAATCTATTTCCATTACAGATTCTTTTGAAATATTTCTTCCATTATATTCTCTAGCAATCACTGGTATCAAAATCTCATCCCTTATATAACTTCCTTCGAGTTTTTCCAAAAGTCTTAACGCTTCCATGCTTTGAAGCTCTGGATTCATCATAACCTTTATAAATTCCTTTATCAAGTTCTCGTTTATTTCATATTTGTCATAAACATCATCCAATAACTCCTTATATCCCAATTTTCCACCATATTTGAACGGTATCCTTATTAAAAGATTATTTTTATTATTCCTTAACCATTCCAAAGTTTTTTTCGTTAGCTCATAATCGTATACCTTATACCTATCATTTTCCCTTAGAAGCTCTCCATTTTCATCAATCTCATACCAGATGTATATTTTTCCTTTGTTTTCATTATCGTATCTTAAAAATCTTCCAAACCTTTGGATTAGAGAATTTGCGGGACAAATTTCCGTTATCAATAAATCGCTGCTTATATCTACACCAGCTTCTATAACCTGCGTTGAAACTATTACTTTCTTATTTTTAAGTTCCCTCACCTTTGCATCTCTATCCTTTTCGGTAAATCTTGAATGTATTAATATCGAATCGTAACGATTTTTTATCCTTTCATAAAATTCAACAGCATCCGATACGGTATTGAAAATGACAAGTGCTCTTTTAAATTTATCTTTATTTTCATTTAAAATACTCTCCAATTTCTGAAATTTATTCTTAGAGGTTATTCTGTTATTTGGTTTTGATAATAATATTTTATATTCTTTATTAAATTGTTTTTGGACAAAATTTATATCGGAATTCTCTTTAAACCTTATAATTTCTCCCTTATCTCTCGCAGCTTTGTTTAAAATTTCGATAAGACTTTCAGGAAGAGTAGCTGTCATTAATACAAGTTTTGTATCGTATTCTTTTGCAATCTCGATTAAATATATCAAAAAGTTTAAGGACTTTGTCGTATCCGCTAATAAATGAACCTCATCCAAAATTATATTCGATAACAAAACGGAAGCTGTTGAGAATAGATAATGACCTAAGGTTTTTGCACTCGTTCCATTATATCCTTTTAAAATTTTGTTCAACTCATCAGGAGATAATCCGAACAATGTTAGGGATAACGTATCTATCGTTGTTAAGGTTATTGGTTTTATCAAATATCTTGAATCAGGATTATGCATGTATCTCTTACCAACATTATCCGATAGGGCTTTAATTCTTTCGAATTGATCTTCGAGCAATGCTCTTAAAGGATAGGATATGATGGATTTAAACTCTTCCTCACAGCTGAACAATGCCAATGTAAACGATATGCTACTTTTTCCATATCCCGTAGGAGCTTCGATTATGAAGATATTTTTATCCTTCCATTTTTCCTCGATTTCCTTTAACGCTTCTTTAACAAATGGTCTACATTCATTTATATCTATTCCATAGCAACATTCAAGTACAGATTTTAGATATTCTTCAAACATTTTTCACCACCTTATAATCCAATGCTTCTATTATATAATCCTTAATATTTATCCCTTTATATATTATACTATCACAATTACTTAAGATTTTAACCAAAACATTAAACTTTTTCTTGAAGTTATTTTCCTCTTTCAAATAATACTTTATGATTTCGAGAGAAATATTTGGAGAAATGTTCATAATTTTCTCAACGGATTCTTCATTAACATATTTCGACAAAAATTTATATATTTCTTGCTTATTTATATTGAAAACTTTGAAAAATTCAACGAGCTCATCATAATATGTCTTCTTGAATTCATCCTCAAATTTTAGCTCTGAGTTGCAGTACCGACATAAATTATTCTCCGAAAATCTATAAACATTGCAACCTTCACAGAAACCAATTCTAACGATCAATATCTCATCTCTACTCTTTTTGGAATAATTTCCTCCTCCACAATGTGGACAAACTTTTATAATTTCAGATTTATCATATAGTTTCGATGATAGAATAACTCTAGGTTCAGTGAAAGATTTTTTACAGTTTAAACATTTATAAATATCCGAATTAAATCTTATTGCAAGATAACCATAAGCAAAACTACACGTATCGTATTCTTTATCGTAAAAATTTTTATCAAATCCATATCTATCATTTTCCTTTCTATCGTCCATGTTAAATAATTGTATAAAGTTTTTAGTTATCAACAATAGAAGATTCTCATAGATAAACATGTCAACAACATCCTTACCATCTAATGTATATCCACTTTCTCTTAGATTTTCATCAAGGATATGAATTCCAATTCTATCATCCGATTTTGTAACAATATAATATCGATCGTTATATAAATCACAGTCCACGTATATATCATTTGTACTTTGAAAACTTTCTATTTCTATAATCTTACCACCCCTATGCTTGAACATCAATTTATTCCCTTCTATATATGTTATGGAACCGTCAGGGAATATTTCAACCATTTTTATAAATTATACGAAATGCCTGTTAAACACTCCCTAATTATTTTCTTATAATTCTCATCCTTAACCTTTTGATAAATATTATGCAATTCCCTGACGAAATTATATAAACTCATGGCATCTGAGCATGTTATGAATTTATACAAATGATATACAGCTCTGACAGCATTCTGATGTTCTTCTCGATCTTCATTTAACAATGATTTCCTAAATATATCATTATCCAATAAATTATATAATCTTCCTAATAGTCTATAAGGTTCTTTCGAATACCTTGCTAATAATTCGACAAACGATTGATTTTTATAGATTTCGATCGATATTTTATCATAAATTTTTGGAACTAAACCTATTCCCTCCAGTTGCATTCTGAACAATATGAGTGAAATCTTATCCAAATTATTAACGGTTAACTCTCTTTGTA
>JALTZH010000112.1 GCA_027051265.1 archaeon
TAACTGATGGAATTATATTAATAAAAAAATCGAGAAAATTTATAGATTTTATGATAAATCTCAGAGAAAAAATATCGATGGAAACGTTGATATATCTAGCATTTACACCAGTTAGACTTATACCTATTCTTGCCTATCTTGGAGTTGATTTGTTCGATTATGAAGAGATAAAGTTACAAGCATATAAGGGAAAAATTTTTATAGACAACGAATTTCATAGACTATTAGATTTGGAAGAAATTCCATGCAAATGTAATATTTGTGTGAAGAAAAAAAAGGAAGAAATGGGATACGATGATCTCATACAACATGGTAAATATGTACTAGAAAGGATTGTAATTAACGTTAGAGAATCTCTACGTAAAAAGCGTTTCAGAGAGTTTCTTGAATATTTCTGCAGTGGTAATTTGAAAGCTATGGAATATCTGAGAATAATCGATGAAGAATGGTATAAGAGTATTGAGAGATATGTTGGATTATATTAAAGATTCTAAATAATATATTATGAAATGGATGCAATTTCCCAGAGAAATATTTATAGGAGAAAATCTATTGAAAAGTGTTCCAGATATATTACAAAAATTATTAAACAGAAACCGTTGTTTAATATTATCTGGTGAAAAAACGTTTAAAATCGCTGGTGAATATTTAGAAAAGAAATTGAAAGAAAAATTTGATGTAATAAAGTTTATCGTTAAAAAATCTGATTACGATGAAATTTTAAATATTAAAAAAAATATAGCGGATAATAACGTCTTTATCGTTGCCGTGGGTGGTGGCAAGGTAATAGATGTCGCTAAGGTATTAGCCAAAGAGCTTAGAGTTGAGTTCATAAGTGTTCCAACCTGTGCATCTCACGATGGAATATCATCTTCCTTTGCATCAATATTTAAGAATGGTATGCCTGTTTCAATAAGAGCAAAATCTCCATATGCTATAATAGCAGATTTAAACGTTTTAAAGAATGCTCCGTATAAATTAACTGCAAGCGGTTGTGGTGATCTTCTCGCAAAGTTTTCAGCAATTGCTGATTGGAAACTGGCAAGAAGAATAAAAAACGAAAACTTCAGTGAATATGCATCGAACCTTGCAATAATGGCAGCAAAAACCGTTGTTAAATACAGAAAAAAGATTAAGAGTTTAGAAACGATAGGTATAAAAAAGCTGATAAAAGCATTAGTTGCTTCTGGAATATCTATTAGTATTGCAAATTCATCTAGACCTGCTAGTGGTGCTGAACATAAGGTTGCTCATGCTCTAGATATTATAAAACCAGACAATGATATACTTCATGGTGAAAAAGTATCCGTTGCAACCATATTCTTTCTCTACTTACATAATAAGGACTGGAGAATGATAAAAGAAATAATGGAGGAACTGAAATGTCCAACAAATATATACGATTTAGGAATAGAAAAAAACGATTTCGTAAATGCTGTTTTAAAAGCAAGACGAATAAAACCAGAACGTTATACAATACTGGAACATAAAAACTTAGACAGACATGAAATTGAAAAAATATGTAAAGAAACTGGTATATTTTAACATTTAGTTGTTAAGAAACCTTTTTCCAAAAGGGTTCAACGCAGTTTTAAAATTAAGTAACATTTGAGTATGAAAGGAATATTAGATTACTTTTATTAGCATTATTATGATATTATATAACGTGAGAAAATAATTATAATGTAAGAAATATATATTATTATTTAATTTAATTACATTTGCTAAAATTGAAAAACCTCTCGCCTCTGCCCGATATGTGGATATAAATTAAACCCAAATGTGTAGAGGTTATTAAAGTCAGAATGTGAGGAATTCCGTTCTCATGAACTCTAGCTGATAAAGTCCTCCTGATAAAGGAGGATGGAACGAGAGAACTCCTCAAGATGACTAATTATTATTCAATGTTGATGAAGCTGCCTTGAAGAGGAACGGAAGATGTGAATTAAGTATGATGTATAGATAATAAACAAACAGAGCTTAAATTCCTATCTAAAAGATTGTTCATATTTTTTCTAACATTTTTTTGTATTTAAGAACCCAATTTATGACACCGATAATTCTATCGATGATGATAGGTTTTTCGATATGGGCATCAGCTTTAACTTCAAAACTTTTCTTTCTTTCTTCTTCACCAAAGAGAATTGTTAACATAATGACGGGGATATCCTTCGTTGAAACGTCTTCCTTTATTTTCTTACAAACATCCCAACCAGACATGTCAGGCATCATCACGTCAAGAAGTATAACATCAGGCTTCTCCTTCTTTACCTTCTCTAACGCTTCCCTCCCAGAATTTGCTACTACTACTTCATATCCTCTTTTTTCCAATAATATCTGTAACTCCCTTGTTATATCAACTTCATCATCAACCACTAAGATTTTTACCATAAAAAATATTAAAAAAAATTTTAAAATTATCTTCAATAATTAAATTTTTAAATATATTTTTATTTTTAGAATAAAAATCCTGTTGATTAATGTTTTTTATCCACTTTTGAGCATTACTTTTATTATGATAAAATTCAATCTCATTGAAATGATAAAGAAAGTTTTTAATAGAAAAAAAACGATAAAGCTAGGTATATATGGTGCTGTAAACGTTGGTAAAACAACGTTAGCCAACAGGATATGTATGGATTGGATTGGTAGAACTGTTGGTGTTGTTAGTGAAATTCCTCATGAAACGAGAGAAGTTTTAAAGGTTGAGAATATAGACGTAAAATCAAACAACAAGAATTTGAAAATGACCGTAATCGATATGCCAGGTATTGCGACAACCGTAGATTATAAGACATTTATAAAATATGGTATGAACGAAACTGAGGCAAGAAGAAGAGCAAGAGAAGCAACGGAAGGTGTTATAGAAGCAATTAAATGGTTGGATAACGTGGATGCCGTTCTTTTGGTTATGGATTCAACGCAGGATCCGTTTACTCAAGTTAACATAACAATAATAGGAAATCTAGAAGCTAGAAAAATTCCATTTATAATTGTTGCAAACAAGATAGATCTTCCTGAAGCAGACCCCGATAAAATTAGAGATGCGTTTCCTCAGCATATAGTTATACCAATAAGTGCTAAAACGGGTAAAAACATGGATAAGCTTTACGATGCTATAGTTAGATATCTCGGATAAAAAGGGTTGTGATATGAAGATAAGAATAGATTTCATTTCTAAAAATTACCTTTCAAATTTAAGTATAAATGATAAGATAAAAACAATAATTGAGAGAATAAAGAACGATGTTGTTGTAATTCTTGAAGAAGGACTAACACCTGAGGAAGAGATGTTGTTGATTAAAGAAACGATGAAGGAAATAGATCATGAGAAATTTTTAGGTGTTGAATATTTCGATTTAAATGGACGAAACAAGTTTAGCAAATTTTTCTTTGGAAAAAGGAGAAAAATGATGATTATAGTAAATTCAAGAATTATTGAAAATGTTAAAAGAGAAAGAAATTTTGTTACATTTCTAATAAATACTAAAAGGAGATAACACTGG
>JALTZH010000113.1:0-14708 GCA_027051265.1 archaeon
TTTTTTATTAGAAGCATATAGTTTCCCTTTCTTAAATGTAACTTGTTTATGAACATGACTTTAGTATAGTTTATATAAATGTTTATGATATATTTATCTCCTATAGGTTTAGATATAATTGTGAGATTTCTAAAGTAATTGGTCTCTTGATAGAATTCGTATATCTTCTCATTCAAAATACATTCATAGATTAGTGTAGTGTCCTGAATTTTTAATGATCCGATATATAGATTTAGAGAGAAAATTCTAGAAGCATTATGACCGCTGTAATAAATTTCCTTAATAATATTATCGAGCATCAATATTTGATTTTTTTCAGATTCAAACTTAACTATTTCTTCAAGATTTTCAACCTTAGGATATAAGTATGAAAATGCTAAGATTATTCCTGATATTATAATCATGCTTATCAGGATATATGAAATTATAATGTTCATAATTATATCTTTCAATACTACTAGTATAGCTTAAAATCTATATCATTCCCGACCCTTTGGATTGGGAACTCACGAGATGTATATAGATAAGGAAAAATTTGAAAAAATGCAAACAATTTAATCTTTCTTTAACATTAGATTTTTTTAACCTTTTATTTATATAAATATAGAAAATATGTTCAAAAACTCCTTTTAAAATATAAAAATGATAAAATTTGCTAATTTTTTTCTTTATAAATTATGAGTAAAATCTTAACGCTAACCTTAGGGTTTGAGGAAAAATTTTGTTACAGAGCAATACTCCGACATGGTATAAAGGAAAATGATAGAATAATATTAATAACGGCAAGTTTAACAGATAAAGTTAAAAGAGCCTACGAGAACATAAGGTCGTTTATAAACACATCATTCGGAGAAAAAGTAAAAGTAGACCTTCTAGAAATTGATGTAAAGAACCCTATTGATTCTATTAAAAGATTAATCGATATCTTCTCAAAAATAAAACAAGAAGAATCAGAAATAATTATTAATTTGAGCGGAGGTATGAGAATACTAGCCATAATGGTGTTGTTCTCCTTAATATTAACAAGAATTGAAAAAGCAAAGGTTGAAATAGAACTCGAAGATTTTTCAGCAGTTATAGATATTCCAGAACAGTTCATAAACATTTTTGAAATAAGTAAAAAATTAACAGACGAGAGGATCAAATTGATGAAAGAAATAAAAGAGGGAGCAAACGATGTGAAAACATTAGCATCAAAACTTAAAAAAGACGAAAGTACTATAAGAAGAAACATTAATATATTAGAAAATCTTAAATTAGTAGAAATCTCTAAGAGAAAACCGTTGATATTTAAACTAACAAATGTTGGAGAAGTTTTCGTCACAATTGATAAAAAACATTCTAAAGAAGAATAGGATAACTTTCAATTTTTTAGTCTTTTCTCAAATATTTTAAAGCTACTAAAATACTTGCAATAAAAATCAACGTCATTACTATCGTAGGACTAGTTGGAAGATTAAACACAAACGAAATTAATATTCCAAACAATATTGATACAACACTGACGAATGAAGAAATTAGTATAGAAGAATAAAAACTATTGGATAATAGATATGCTATAAAACCCGGTAATGATATAAGTGCTATTGTTAATACTATACCTACAATCTTTATCAAAGAAAATATTGTCAACATTATTAATATATAAATTAAAATATTTACTAAATTGTAATTAGAGATTAAAACCTTTGAATATTCGGTATTAACTGTTATAAGAAGAATTTCTTTACGATACTTAATAGATATCAGTAAGATTAAAAGAAAAATTGTTATTATGGTTATTAAATCATATATGTCTATTAATAATATATTACCAAAAATATAAGAAAAGACAAGAGATGGTGAGATTCCTTTTAACGAGATTACTAAAATTGAAATTGAAAAATTAAAAGAAAGAGTTGATGCTATAGATAAATCTTCACTTATCCTTAACTTTTCTATCATGAATTTTATGATGAAGAGATTAATACTCGAATATAATATACCTGAAAATATAGGATTTACGTTTATTGATAATCCAAGTAAAATACCAGCAAATGCTGCATGTGAAATACTATCGGATAGTAATGTTAGTCTTTTCATTAACGCATATATACTTACAATTCCTGAAAATATTCCAGCAAGAACTCCAGCAACGATGGGAAAAATAAATATTTCATGCATGTGTTTTCACTTCCAAAAGTTTTCCACCTTTAAGATAGTAAATTTTATCAGAGATATTAACTATATATTCTAAATCGTGTGATACTAATAAGATACCACAACCTTTTTTCTTATAGCTATATAAAAGTTTATAGAACAATCTTTTAAAATCTTCATCCAATCCGTTTGTAGGTTCATCCATGATTATAATTTTTGGATTTCTTGCTAATGCAGTATATATAAGAACTCTTCTAATTTGGCCAAACGAAAGCTCGCATAGTTTTTTCTGCAAAAATTTATCAATACCAAATAAATTAAGCATGTTTTTATCATTGATACGAGAAGCCGTTATGAATTCTTTAACTGTTACTAAGCGATTTTCAACGTTAAAATTTTGAGGAACGTATCCAACGATTGACCACTTTTTAAAATTTTTTATATCAGTTTTAATTATTTTAATACTTCCTTCCTTAGGTTTTAGTATTCCGAGAATCACCTTCAGTAGCGTCGTTTTACCACTTCCATTTGGTCCTATAATGGATATGAGTTCATTTTCGTTCAATGTTATTGTTACGTTATCTAACACTATTCTGTTTCCATAGGAAAATTTAAGATTTCTTACTTCAAGTATAGTTTGACTCATTTTGAACACTCTAATGCAATTTTTAAAGCAGATAATAACTTTTTCATCATCCTTATATAATCTTCCTTTTCTTCACCACCCATTATATCGATTTCAAGTACTTTTACGTTCGTTTCTCGTGTAATAATCTCAAGAACCTTTGTTTCGATATTTTTCTCTTTCAAAATATATTTTATATTCTGTTCTTTTATTAATCGAAGAATTTCCAGGATTTCTTTAGCCGATGGTTCGCTTAATTCCGCTTTTAATATATAAACGTTTTTAAAACCAAATTCTCTACCTAAATAAGTTAACGATGGATGTAAAGTTATAACGATATCTTTATTACAATCTTTTAGTTCTTCTTTAAATTCATACTCAAGCGATAATAATTCTTTATAAAATTTCTTAAAATTTTGTTCATATTCTTTCGAATTTTTGCTATCAATTTTCATCATTTCTTCTTTTATAGTTTCAGCGATTCTTTTAGCATTTTCTATCGATAGCCATACATGCGTATCAATGGTATCTTTGTATTTAATAATTTCTATTTCTTTTGAAACGTTAATGATGTAACCATCAAAGTTTTTTATCGCTTCCTTCTCATAAGCGTTTACCATTAATCCTATTGTAATATATATTTCTGAGTGTTTAATCGCTTTAATATCATCTGGCTTAAGTTCATAACTATGAGGATCAAAATTCTCTGGAATCATGCAGCTTATGTAATATGTAGGAATAATATTTTTTGCTATACTACATATAGGTGGAAGATCAACCAATATCATTCTATCATTAGATGTACTACATGAAGTCATTAGCAGCATAAATACGAGAAATGTGGTGAGAATAATCTTTATCATATTTATTTATGTATAAAAGAAATTTACAAGAGATAGAAGGATTTTTTACAAAGGATTCTTCTTTTGTTAAAGAAATTATAAATCCAAGAATATATAATGTTAAAAATTACAGCATAGCACTCGCAATAGTAAAGAATGAGACAAAACTTCATTACCATAAAACATCTGAAGAAATTTATCTAATTCTAAAGGGTAAAGGTATTATGAAGTTGGACGATGAAACCTTTGAAATAAAACAAGGAGATGTTATTTTAATAAAGCCTTATAAAAAGCATAAGGTGATTGCTAAGGAAGAATTACACATATTATGTTTCTCGCACCCATCTTATAGTGATGAAGATACGGTTTGTTTGGAGTGAAAAATAAATGCTGCGAGGATTAATTATAGGAAGATTTCAACCTTTTCATAAAGGTCATCTATTTGTAATAAAGAAGGTTATTGAGGAAGTTGATGAGTTAATAATAGGAATCGGAAGTGCTCAATTTAGTCATAGTTTCGAAAATCCTTTTACTGCTGGTGAAAGAATACTTATGATTGCAAAATCTCTTAAGTATGAAAATATCACCAAACAATACTATATAATTCCCATACCTGACATAAATAACAATTCTCTATGGGTTTCTCATGTTAAATCACTGGTTCCACCTTTCGATGTTGTTTTCTCAAACAATCCACTGGTTAGAAGGTTATTTAAGGAAGCAGGATACAAGATTAAATCTGTACCACTCTATAACAGAAAGATATATTCTGGAAAAGAAATAAGAAAAAGAATTGTTAACGACGAAGAATGGAAAGATTTAGTACCAAAAGGAACATATGAGGTAATAATGGAAATTGATGGTATAAACAGATTAAAAGATATAATCAAAAAAGATTATTAATTATGAAGAGAAGAAAATTGTTGTTTATACTAATTGTATTGGTAATTGCATCAAGCTTTGGATATGCGCTCTTTTCTCCTTTTACTATAATGGAAGAAGAAGTTGATTCTGATAAAGATGGAATACCGGATAGAACTGAAATAATGATTGGTTTAGATCCTTACAAAAAGAATACCGTTGAGGATTTGATAAAAATCTCAAACCAATTAGATCAAATGTTACTAAACGGTACAATTTCGATTTCAGATTACAGATATATGAAAAGAATTATTAACGAATTAATTCTCAAGATGAATAAATCATGATAGAAGTAGTTGGTCTAGGAGCTCTTAACATAGATAAGGTTTATAAAGTGGAAAGGATTGCAAAACCTGGTGAAGAAGTTTTTATATACGATGAACATATATCACCAGGAGGAAGTGCTGCTAATACAATATATGCTTTGGCAAAACTTGGAATAAAAACAGGATTTATTGGAATAATTGGAGACGATTATTACAGTAATATTATTATAGAAGAATTTAAAGAAGCAGGTGTTGATATTTCAAGAATACGAGTAGTTAAGGGTAGATGTGGTGAAGTACTATGTATCGTTGATAAAAGTGGTGAAAGATGTTTATATGTGAACCCTGGTGTAAATAATTTGTTAACCCTTAACGAAGATGATTTAGTTTATATAAATAGTGCGAAAATTCTTCACATGTCATCTTTTGTTGGTGAAAAACAACTGAATGAAAAGAAAAAACTTCTTAACAACATTAAAGCATTGATATCCTTTGCTCCGGGACATGTATACGTTGAAAAAGGACTAAACGAAATAGAGGATATCGTTGCTAAATCGTATATACTCTTCTTAAATAAAAGTGAGGCCGAGATTTTAACAGGTAGAAATTATAAAGAAGCTGCAAGAATGTTATTAGATATTGGTTCTAAAGTTGTAGTTATAACATTAGGTAAAGACGGATGTTATGTTCTAACTAAAAATTACGAGATTAAAGTACCCGCATATAAAGTAAAACCAGTAGATACAACTGGTGCTGGAGATGCTTTTGCTGCAGGTTTTATATATGGAATTATAAAAGGATTTGATTTAAGATTATCAGCAAAGATTGCAAACAAAGTTGCATCTTATTGTATTCAGAAGTATGGTGCAAGAGATGGGATTCCAAGTAAAGATGAAATCGAAAGGTTCTTAAAAGATGAATTTCGAAGAAAAAAAGAAAAAACTTGTTGAATATTTAATTAGAATGGGATATTTAAGAAGCAAAGAAGTTATTAACGCTATGCTAAAAGTTGATAGACATCTATTCGTTCCTGAAAAATATTTAAACGAAGCCTATGAAGATAGACCTTTACCAATTGGTTATAATCAAACGATTTCTGCACCACATATGGTTGCGATAATGACCGAGTTATTACAGGTTAATCATGAACATAAAGTTTTAGAAATAGGTACAGGATCAGGATATCATGCATGTATTCTTGCATGCCTTGCCAAAAGAGTAATTACAATAGAGAGAATACCAGAACTCGCAAAATTTGCTGAAAGGAATATAAAAAAAGCATGCCTTTCTCATAAGATAAAAATCGTGATAAGAGATGGAACTCTTGGCTATGAGGATGAGGCACCGTATGATAGAATTCTTGTAACTGCTGGTGCAAAAGATGTTCCAGAACCATTATTCAAACAACTTAAAATAGGTGGATTAATGGTTATTCCAATAGGTGAAAAACTCTCACAAGATCTTTTTGTAATAATTAAGGAAGCTGAAGATAAGATGAAGAAGATTTCCTATGGCCCATGTGCTTTTGTACCTCTTATTGGAAAATATGGCTGGAAAGAAAACGATTTTCAATAAATGTTACATACCTCCATCTCAAGAAGAAATTTTTCGTTGTTATATTTTAACCTAAATTAATTATTTCATTTAATGTGTGGTGGAGTGGATGATGAAATCTAAGCAATTCTATGAGAGAGCTAAAAAAGTTCTTGTAGGTGGTGTCAATTCTCCTGTAAGAGCAATGAAACCACATCCACTTTTTATTAAAAGAGCAAAAGGTTCACGGTTATACGATGTTGATGGCAATTCTTATATCGATTATTGTCTCGGATTTGGTGCAATAATTTTAGGACATGCATTTGATTATGTTGTACAAAAAATTAAAGAACAAGTTGATAACGGAACAATATACGGTACATGTAATGAGTACGAAATAATATTGGCAGAGAAAGTAATCAAGCATATAAAATCAGCTGAAATGGTACGATTTGTGAATACTGGAACAGAAGCAACAATGCATGCTATTAGACTTGCAAGAGGGTATACGAGAAAAAATAAGATTATAAAAATAGAGGGTTCTTATCATGGTGCATTTGATTATGTTTTAGTAAAAGCTGGTTCTGGTGCAACAACGTTTGGAATTCCAACCTCAGAAGGCATACCAGAAGAAACCATTAAGAATACGATAGTTGTTCCTTTTAATGATAAAGATGCTGTAGAACGTGTTATCAAAGAAAATAAGGATGAGATTGCATGTATAATTACAGAACCGGTATTGGGAAACGCTGGTCTAATATTGCCTGAAAACGATTATCTCAAATTTTTAAGAGAAATAACAGAAGAAAACGATATCCTATTAATTTTTGATGAAATAATAACTGGATTTAGAATATCTCTCGGAGGTGCTCAAGAATACTATAAAGTTTATCCCGATATAACGACGTTGGGAAAAGTTTTAGGTGGTGGTTTACCGATCGGTGCAATTGCAGCGAGAAAAGAAATCATGGAATATCTTGCTCCGTGTGGAAAGGTATATCAAGCCGGAACTTTTTCGGGAAATCCGATTTCAATGGTTGCAGGAGTTGCAACTCTGGAAATATTGGAAAGAGAAAATGTTTATGAAAAACTTGAATATCTCGGTAAAAAAATATATAACGGTATAGTTGATATCTTGCAAAAGTTAAATCTTAAGTTTAAAGTTTATCAGCTTGGATCAATGTTTCAGATATATTTTAATGAGAATGAAATCAAAAATTATAACGATGCGATAAAATCTGATAAGGATAAATTTTTAGAATTTCAAAGAAGATTATTATACAAAGGTATATATCTACCCCCATCACAGTTTGAATGTAATTTCATATCGTATAGTCATAGTTATGATGATATAAATGAAACGCTTATTAAAATCGAAGAAGCATTAAAAGAAATATGGAAATAGGTATAGTTGGAAAACCAAACGCTGGGAAGACGACGTTCTTTAATGCAGCAACATTATCCAACGCTACTGTTGCAAATTATCCATTTACAACAATAGAAGCTAATGTTGGAATTACTTTTGTTAAAACTAAGTGCGTATGTAGAGAGTTTGGAGTAAAATGTTCTCCAAAAAATTCAAAATGTATTAATGGTTATAGATTCATTCCCATTAAAATAATAGACGTTGCTGGTTTAGTACCAGATGCACATAAAGGAAGAGGACTTGGTAATAAATTCCTTGATGATATAAGAAAGGCAGATGTTTTAATTCATGTTATTGATGCAAGTGGATCTACAGATGAAGAGGGTAGGGTTTATAAACCAGGTAGTTATGATGTAACGAAGGATGTTATATTTCTCGAAAGGGAAATAGATTTGTGGTTTTTTAATATAATAAAAAAGCATTGGGAAAAAATTCTCAGGAAAATAAAAGGAGAAAATCTTGATTTCGTAAAATATTTCACTGAGAAATTTTCTGGTTTAGGTGTAAGAGAAGAACATGTAAGAAAAGCATTAACCATGATTAAAAAGGATATTTATAATTTCGATGAGAATGATTTATTTGAATTTTCTAAGACTTTAAGAGAGATTTCAAAACCAATAATAATTGCTGCAAACAAAATTGATATAGATATATCGGAAGAGAATTTAAAAATTTTGAAGAAAAGATTTCCAGACAAAATTATAATCCCCGTATCTGCATTAGCTGAATATGTGTTAAGAAAGTATGATAAAGAAAGAAAGATTGAATATATACCTGGAGAATCAAGCTTTAAAATCTTAAAAAAATTAAGTGAAAAAGATATGAAAATTTTAAATTTCATTGAAAAAAATATTTTAAAAAAATACAAAAGCACTGGTGTTCAAGATTGTATAAACGTTGCAGTGTTTGATGTTTTGAAAAAAATTGTCGTATATCCTGTTGAAAACGAAAATAGTTTAACCGATAAACATGGAAACGTGTTACCGGATGCTTTTTTGATGAATAAAGATGCAACACCACTTGATCTTGCATATAAAATTCATAGTGATCTTGCAAAAGGTTTTATAGCAGCAATAGATATTAGAACGAAAAAAAGACTATCAAAAGAATATAAATTAAAAGATGGAGATGTTATAAAAATATACTTTAAACTTTAATAATATTAACATTAGTTTATATTATTTATTAAATAATTAAATAACTTTCAATACTAACACTATGGGACTTGAGATAGGGTATAATAGATTTAGAGCTTTATAGGTATACTCTAAACTCTCTAGAACCTAAACCATTTCCAACTTGCAAGATTAAGAATTCATAATAATATATTTTTTTATGGGGCCGCCAGGATTTGAACCTGGGTCACCGACTCCCAAAGCCGGCAGGATCACCAGGCTACCCTACGGCCCCGTGTATATTCCATTAAATTAATTAAAAATTAAAAATTCAAATTATATGTAATCCAGACACTATTATTAGAAATCTTAAAAATGCACCAATGAATATTGATGAGAGTATAAGAATTGTACTGAAACCAATTATTTTACCAATAACAGCTGCCGCTATTGGACCTGTACCTTGAATTGGTAGGAATACAAAAGATATCATTAAGAAGTAAACGGCTGCAATTCTCTTTTTTGTTCTTAAGAACTCTTTTGTTCTTTTTCTTATTTTAGATATATATCTTTTAACAAATCCTATTTTTCTTAGGTATTTAAAATTCAACACAATAAACAATCCAAGGCATGTTTCCACATAACTTAACCATACTATTGTAAATATCGGATTTAAACCCGAAATTTTAGCTATGATTGTTGATGAAAAGACGCCAAAAAAGGGTATAAAATAGCTACCGGTTATTCCTAAAACCGTTATATAGATGTTCTTCGGTAAAATATAGTAAAAAATACTTAAAGGTATTGCAACAAGGATTATTGGAAGAGAGATATTAAAAGATACTTCGAAAAAACTTTTTAAGAAACATCTTTCATCGTCAATAAAACTATATTTAACGGTTTCCTTACAATATTTATCTGATTTCCTACTATAAACGATATCTTTTTCTCACTTGCAATATCTACAATTCTTTGTGTTATAATCCCATCCATTATAATTCCGTAAATCTCCTTATTAGTATTTCTAAGATATTCAGCTAAATTTGCTACTGGAATCTTCTCAATGATGTTCAAATTCTTATCCAATATATAAGATTCCAACGTGTTTATTATCTCTGATATATACTTCTTCAATATATTACTTGTCTTTAAAGATTCTTTTTTAAACTCTAAAGAGCTCATGTACTCCTTTATAGGCACTTTATTTTTTAATGCTTTTAAAATTTCTTTCTTTGTTAAGTTTTCAACCTCTTTTCCTTCTGGAGCTCTTGCAACATAATCTATATCTGCTACCTGTAGAAGTTCTCTGAGTATAAGTTCTCCTCCTCTATCACCATCGACGAATGCAATTGTGGTTTTCTTTTTAGATAATTCAACAATAGTTTTAGGAATACTTGTACCCTCCACGGCGATTACATTTCTAATACCACACCTGAGTAGATTTATAACATCAGCTCTTCCTTCAACTAAAATAATTGTATCGGATTTCTTAATATCTGGACCTGCTGGTAATTTTTCCGGACCATATTCTATGAGTTCTTCCGTTCTAAGTCTTTCTTTAACATTTTCAACTATTTCTAAACTATCCGGAATATTTTCTTCAATCATTGTTTTCAATATCTCTATTGCTCTGTTTATTATTTTTTTTCTTTTATTCTCTCTTATATCCTCAATTTTTTCAACCTGGACTTTTGCCTCACATGGGCCGACTCGATCAACGGTTTCCAATGCTGCAGCAATTATAGCTGTTTCAACTCGATCTAGACTGGAAGGTACTATTATAAGCCCCTCGGTTTTTCCTCCTTTTACTTTTAATTCGACTTCTATTCTTCCTAATCTACCGGATTTCTGAAGCTCTCTAAAATCCAAGTCATCTCCAAGTAATCCTTCAGTTTGACCAAATATTGCACCAATAACATCGGGTTTCTCAACCACACCATCAACTTCAATCTTAGCATATATTATATATTTTGTGGTACCACTTACATCAAGTTTCATGAGATCACCTTTACGTATTGGTTTTATTATAAAAATTAAAAATTCTACAAATTTTAATACTACATTAAAAAATAATATAATTTTAACACTACACATTAAATAATGCGCTTAATCTTCTGATTTTGCAAAAACTTCATGGAGGTTTATACTCTTAGAGATGGGGAATTTCTGTTCCATTAAGAGAATCTATTTATTTTCGTAAGTATTTGTAACCGTTTAAGTTTCATTCAGAACATTCAGGAAGGTATATTTTTAAAACAATATAAAACTCTTACGTAAATTTTTCCTGACTCTATCTCTTTACTTATGCAAGTGTATTTAACTGTAACGGAAGTTAGAAATAACAACGAATTTAAGTTAAAACTTTTTTCTTTATTAAAATTTAAAATCTTTAAATTAAAATAAGACATGACTTTAGGAATAAGAATTTTGTATTCATATGATATCACCTTTTCTAAATCTTTTACAGATATTAACCAGTTTTTTTACTCTTTCAATACAAACTTTTCCTTCCTTTTTAAAGTAACTACCGACTATTATTGCATCAGCATATTGCATAAATTTCTCGACATTTCTATCATTGATACCACTTCCAACTATTACTGGAACAGATGATATTCGTTTCACATCTTTTAGCAGTTTTAGATTCACCTCTTCACCAGTTCTTCTACCAGTTAATATTATAGCATCGACACAACATCTTTCTATAACATCTAAAATAACCTCTCTATAATCGTTTAAGTCGTAACTGAGAATTTTACCATGTTTAACAAAAACATCTGAAAATATTTTCACATTACTTTTAAGTCTTTTTTTATACAATAAAAGAGCTCTTGCTTTTCCTTCTATTAATCCTTCAGGTGTTATATAGATATGTGATAAGACATTAACTCTTATAAATTTCGCATTGGATGCTTCTGCAATAGCTAATGCTGCGAGAGGATCATTTCTCAGAACGTTAATTCCTATTGGTATTGAAATGTTTTTTCTTATTTCATATGCTATAACAGACATGAATGCAATCGTGTGTTTCTCAGCATACTTTCCGAAAGGTTTATCACCAAAGTTTTCAATTATTATTGCATTAACACCACCTTCTTCCAATTTTTTTGCTTCCTTTACTGAAAATTCGAGAATCTCTTCGAAATTTTCTTCACTTAAATACTCCCCAGGCAATGGTTTTAAATGTAACGAAGCAATTATCAGTGAACTATCCCTCCTTATTTTTGTGAGATGTTTTCACTTTAGGTTTAGCAGCAACAGAGAGTTAGAAAACATTTATCTTTCCATCTAAAATTTCGTTTGTTATTTTGGTTATGTTATTTAAATGATTTTCAATTATTTCTTTAATTTTTTGTTCATATTTTTCGTATGTTTTATCCGTTATTAAATTAACACTTACGATTTTAGGTTTATTTATAGGTTTACCTATTTGACTTAAGATTTTTACATAAACTTCTTTAGCAACTCCAAGTTCATATATATCATTTGCTATTCTAAAAGCCAATATGTTGTAAAGCTTACCAACATGTGTTACGGGATTTTTTCCAGCAGCAGCCTCTAAACTCATTAATCTTGAAGGTGTTATTAAGCCGTTAACTCTATTTCCTCTCCCTACAGAGCCATCGTCACCCATTTCAGCAGATGTTCCTGTTACTGTTAGATAAACAATTCCTTTTTCATAATCATCAGCGGTGTTCAAATACAATTCCACTTCCTTATTTGTTAAATTGGATATATACTCCTTTAAATATTCCAATATATGTTCCTTAACATCTTTATATTCGTTTAAGCTATTTATATATTTTGATATAAAAGCACATGCTATAGTTATTCGAATTCTATTCTTTTCTCTAAGAGCCATTACTTTTATATCTTCTCCTGTTTCCTTAAATTTATCCTTAAACTTGCTTGAATTCATATGCCTCTCAATTTCTAGTACAAGTTTTTCAGTTTCAGTTAAAGGAGCATATCCAACACCAACACTTGTATCATTTGCGGGTGGGAATTTCATTTCTTGCGATTTTTTAAACAATGCAGTTAAGTCAGCAGAACCTTGCCCTATCCTCGAGTCAATAATAACATCTGTTTCAACGTTTAAGTTTCTTAACGTTTTTTTAAGATATTCTTTCGCAGCTCTTATTGCAATTTTACTCACTGGAAAGATTTCATCGTTAATAAAAGTTGTAGCTCTACCTGATAATAATATGAAAATCGGTTGGATTATTTCACCTCCACCATATTCCACTCTTGCTCTACCGCCTACGATTTCAGTTTTATCCGTGTTATGATGAAGAATCATGTTGTATCTTTTTAAGTATTCTTTACTTAATGCCCTAGAAACGCTTTCAGCAATACCATCAGCCAACGTATCCGGATGTCCAAGACCTTTCCGCTCAACGATTTCAACAACTTGTTCTTCCATTGGTTTAGCGTGAAGTTTTTCTATTACAATCATAATAATAATTAAAGTAAATTTTAAGGAATTGATGTTGAAATTTTATTATTTAAAGTAATGAGAAAGCCATCGACCATCGTTTACATATCGGATCTCTTGAACGGAACATATATCGAAGATGAAAAGTGCCTTGTAACATTGGTAGGTGAACGCATATATCGATGTAGGATATTAGGAACTGTAATTGATAAAAGAGAATATGATGAATCAAGATATGGATTTATTGTTCTCGAAGATTCATCTGGTATAATAAGAGCAAAGTTTTTTGATAACGTATATGATAAAATTAAAAATATAAATATTGGTGATATAGTTGAAATAATAGGAAGACCAAGAAAAAGGGATGAAGAGATTTACGTAGCAACTGAGATCGTAAGGATAATAAATGATATAAATTATGAATTACTAAGAGAACTTGAGTTATGCATAAAATATTATAAATTAGGTAAATCTATTGAGGAAAAGCCGAGAGAATTAAAAGTTGAAGATTTGAAAACAAAAGTTCTAAATGCAATTGAGATGCTTGATGAAGGAGAGGGAGCTGATTTTTACGATATATTAAATGAAACAAAAATTGATGAAGAAAAATTGGAAGAAATTATAAACGAATTATTAACAGATGGTGAAATATATATGCCTAAAATAAACAAGTTTAAAAAGATATAATTAACTTGGTGTTGGAAACATTGTATGAATAATTATCAGAAACATCAAATTTATTAATGGCATTGCAATATATACCATTAACTGAATCATTGCTAACGGATTAAATCCCGGAGAAATTGCTATTCCTGATAAAAGGCTTCCAGTTAATCCTATAAATATAGGGCCTATTATTAATAAAGTAATATATATTTCTAAAAATATTGAAAGTTTATCAATTCTTTCTCTCCATAAATTTCTTTCCTCATTAATGAAAGCGTTTGCAACTTCTCTTAAATATCCTGCAGTATCACCACCAGCAGATATTGATGATGCAATTCCGGATAGTAATTCCGATAATTTTTTCGATGGTGTTATTTCAGACTGTCTTTTTAATGCATCAATAAAACTTATACCAAGTAATTCAACATGTTTTAAGATTTCTCTTGCTTCTATGGAAATTTCACCGAATTCCTTTTTTCTTGATAAAATTTTAAAAACAGCTGCTGGTGGGATACCGCCGGTAAATATTGAGGATAAATAGATTGTAGTATATACAATATTATTATCAATATCTCTTTGAATATCTATAGCTTTAAGTTTTGGATAGAAGTATAGGAAAAGAAATATGAGTAATGATATTATAGAAGGAAGTATTAATGCAATAATATTTTTTGTTAAAAAGAAAATTATGGCAAATATTATATAAAGAATTATAAAGGAAATTATAAAAGAAGTGAGAA
>JALTZH010000113.1:14718-15324 GCA_027051265.1 archaeon
GATATAAACCTCAGGAAAAACTTTTAATCTTGCTTTTCTTAAATCTTTTTCCAACGTTTTATACTTATTTCCATTTTTAATCCTTATTAACGATAGCTTTTCAATAACTTTTTCCATGATTTAAAGTTTATGTTTAGTATTTAACTCGTAAGCTATCTCCCATAGAATACTTTTCAACTCTATTGGAAGATCTCTAAACTCTTTTCCTACATCATATAAAGCTGGTAACAACGGTTGAACTAATAGTTCTGAAGCTTTAGATATTCTTTCACGAACTGGTATTCTTTCGTCTTCGAGTATTTTTTTTGCTTCAATTGCGAGTTCTCTTATTTTCTTTGGAACTTCTTTTATTCCCATGTTTTTAAGTATAAGTTTTATTTTCGGATCATCTGATATCAATAACTCAAGAGGTGCTATAGCATCTTCTTTTAATATCTCCTTAAACTTTATTAATTCATACTTTGCTTCCGCTTCATCAAGTTCTTTTAATCTAAGTTTTAATACCTTATCTGCTAAAGGTTTTGGAGATAATTCTATTGCTTCTTTAATTTTATCCTTAGCAATCTTTATTTTTTCTTTAAGTTGTAATTCTTTCTTTAAACATAT
>JALTZH010000114.1 GCA_027051265.1 archaeon
CTCAACTTCATTTGATATTTGAATCTCATCCAAGTTAAGACCCATATAGATAAGCTTAGCAACTAAAGCTGCGGTATCTATAGTTAATTGAACCTTACCAAGATTTCTTACAATTGCTTTTTTCGTTTTTTTAGTTATATACTCTCTCGTTTTACCAGTAATTACTCTGTCACCTAATATTCCTCCTATTATTATATAATCTCTTCCTATAAAATCATCTCTACATAGTTTCTTTTCAGCTAAAGGATCTAAAACAATAGCTTTGCTATCATCAATAATTTCAATAAAACTCTCTCTATAAACTTTTCCTAAATTTCTTAATCGAATAAACATATCATTGTCTTTAACATTGGTAAAAACAATATTATCTTTCCAAATTTCTGCTGCATGTTTATATTCAAGATATAACCATTCCCAAAGTTTTCTTTCACAATTTTCAATAATTAACTTCATAACATTAATCTAATTTTTTCTCACCAATCTAAATAATTGATTCTTTGACTTTCTTCTCGCAAACGAGTGACAAGGGTTCGTTTTACGGGAAAGGCCTTCTGAAAAAAGAGGACAAAATTGGAGAATTCCTTAAGGTAGCTTAAGTAATTTTCTGTAATATTCAGTACTTCAAGGAGATAATGGGAAAGTTTCATATTCTATTACGTTATAACTAACATTTAGAATTTATACTTTATAATATTTTTAATATTAAAATTTTGTCTTTTATCCTTAAATTATAAAAATAATCATGAGATTAGAAAAAATATTACCCTCCATTACATGGATTAAAAATTATAAATTAAAATATCTCTATTTTGATCTCATTGCAAGTATAAATCTTGCAGTTTCTATGATACCAAAAGGAATGGCATATGCATTAGTTGCTGGTTTACCTCCAATTTATGGATTATATGCGAGCTTTATAGCACCTCTTATAGGTATTTTATTTGGAAGCAATAAATTGTTATTTACAGGACCAGTTGGTGTTATGACAGTACTAGTTTATACCAGTTTATCTAAGTTTGCTGAGCCACAGACCCCAGAATACATTAGTATGGCAGCAACGTTAGCTTTAATGGTTGGTATTATTATGCTATTCTTAGGATTGTTTAGACTAACATTCATATTAAAGTTAATTTCACATTCCGTTTTAATAGGTTTTGTTAACGCTGCTGTTATAGTTATAATAATGACACAATTAAAATATATTTTAGGTATTCATTATAGTTCAGAAGAATTTTTGATAACAATGTTTGTAGAATTTATAAAAGAATTACCAAACTTAAAATTATTACCTCTTATTTTTTCAATTATAACAATTCTAACGATATATATATTTCATAAATACTTTAAAAGAATTCAAGAAGCTATTGTACTACTAATATTAATAATAGTATTTACAATAGCTGTTGCAACATTTAATCTTGAAGAGAAAGGTATAGAGGTTGTCGGTAAGCTTCCTCAGGGTATTCCTTCTCCTTCTCTTCCATCTGTTGATGCAGAATTACTTTCATCATTGGCATTGGCAGCATTGGTTATATCGATAGTTGGAATGTCAGAAACATACTCTATTTCAAAGATAATAGCGTATTACACAAAACAGCGAGTAAATTTTAACCAAGAATTTATAGGTCAAGGTTTGGCAAATATATTTACCTCCTTCTTCAAAGGTTATCCTGTATGTGGTAGTTTTTCAGGAACTAGTGTAAATTGGGGTTCTGGTGCAAAAACAGGTTTCTCAATAATATTTTTCAGTATTTTTACTTTACTCACAATAACTATTTTAACACCGTTATTCTATTATGTTCCAAGATTTATTTTAGCAATAATCGTAATATTAGCAGTTATTAAACTTCTTAAACCAAAACAATTGTTAGAATTATATAAAATAAATAAATACGATGGAATCGTTGCTATGGTTACTTTCATAATATCCCTAACAGTATCATTAGATTACGGTATCTTTGCAGGAATAATTCTATCACTAGCATTATATGTATGGAGAACAATGCATATAAAACTATACCTAATTTTAAAGGATAAATCCACTGGTCTTTTTATTCCAGTAAGTGTTGAAAGTCCTCCAAGCAATTGTCATCAAATACTAATGATAAAACCCGAAGGTCCATTAATTTATATGAATGCAGAAGATTTTAGAGATAAACTTTTTGAAGTAGTGAACAAGTGTAAAAATCTTAGAAAGATAATAATTGATATGAATGCTGTCTATCATATAGATGCAGCAGGGGTTGATATATTAAAAGAGATTTTAGAAGAGCTTCATGTAAGAGGAATAGATTTAATATTAATACATTTGGATCCGGAAGTTAAAAAAGTAATTAAAAAATCAGGAATTGAGAAGGAAATTAAAATATTCGAAAGAAAATCCGAAGCCATTAGATATGCTATAAAAGATGTTAATCAAAATATATGTAAGAAATGCAAAAATAAATTGTTCAATGAATGTCCTTCTTAACCTCCATACATTTGTTCAAATCTCTTAGCTGCTTCTTCGTATTTTTTAACCTCTTCTTCACTCATAGGCTTTATTTTTTTAAGTGCTTCCTCAAAATGTCTCATACTGATTTTTAATTCTTTTTTCATCTTATTTTTATCAATTTTACCTTTTGTCTTTTCAAGATATTCTTGCATTGCAAAGTATGCTGCCTCATTACATATCGCAGCTATATGAGCACCTGAATAGCGTTCAGTTCTTTTTGCCAATTCTTCAAGATTAACATCTTCTGCTAAAGGTTTTCCTCTTAAATGTACTCTGAATATCTCTACTCTTGCTTTAAAATCAGGCATTGGTACATATATCAATCTATCAAATCTACCTGGTCTTAATAATGCTGGATCAAGTAAATCAGGTCTATTTGTAGCTGCGATAACAACGACGCCTTTCAATTCTTCAATTCCATCCATTTCCGTAAGAAGTTGAGATACTATTCTTTCAGTAACTTGTGAGGATGAAATTCCTAAACCTCTCATTGGAGCAATAGCATCTATTTCATCGAAGAATATTATACAAGGAGCAACTTGTTTAGCACGTCTAAATATTTCTCTTATAGCTTTTTCCGATTCACCAACCCATTTGCTCAATATCTCTGGTCCCTTAACACTTATGAAGTTTGCCTGTGATTCAGTTGCAACGGCTTTTGCTAACAATGTCTTCCCAGTTCCAGGTGGGCCGTAGAGTAGTATTCCTTTAGGTGGTCTTAGATTTAAATGTTCAAACATATCTGGATATTTGAGTGGCCATTCAACAGCTTGTCTCAGTTGCAATTTAACATCATCAAGTCCACCAACATCCGTCCATTTAACGTTTGGAACATCTACTAATACCTCTCTCATAGCTGATGGTTCTATTTCTTTAAGAGCATCTAAAAAATCTTGCATTGTTACTTCTATACTGTTTAATATCTCTGCTGGGATTTCTGGAGCATCTAAATCTATTTTTGGTAATATTCTCCTTATAGCCC
>JALTZH010000115.1 GCA_027051265.1 archaeon
TCCTTATACTCTTTAAGAATAATTTCTTCCAATTCTTTATTGTTCATAATAAATAAAGATAAATTTATAAAGATTAATTTTTATGATGTTAAAAGTATTGGGAACATTTCTTTTAGGAATTTTAATAGCAATTATAGTAAATTATATACTCAAAAAAATAGAACGAAAAGTTATATATAAAACAAAAACAAAAATTGATGATTTAGTATTTCCAATATTCAGGAAAACTATCGTCTATATAATAATAGTTTCAACAATATTATTAACATTTAAGTTACTAAATGTTAGTGAAGACATATTGAAAATTGCGTCTATATTTATATATGGTTATTTAGTTATATATCTTATAGATAATATATTTAAAATCATCGCTCAAAACGTTGAAGAAAAAACTTTGAGAGAAACATCGATACCAATAATTTCTAAAACAATTAAATATTCGCTAGTGGTTATAGTTGTTATTCTTGCAATTAGAGCATCTGGCTATGATATAACTCCATTATTAGCAGGAATGGGAATAGCAGGTTTAGCGATAAGCTTCGCAGCGAGAGAGACGTTATCAAATATAATAGCTGGTCTGTTTATCATGATCGATAAACCATTTTCAATAGGAGATCGAATTGAGGTAAGAGCTCCTCAAGGATATGCTACATGGGGTGAAGTTCTAGATATAGGTTTTAGAAGTATTAAAGTTAGAACAACCGATAATCTTATAGTAGTAATTCCAAACTCTCAAGTAATAAATAGAGATATAATTAACTATACGATAAATGGACCAATAATAAGGTTAAGAATTCCTGTGATGATAAGTTATGAATCCGATTTTAAAAAGGCAGAAAAAATTTTATTAGATATTGCTCGTAATACAAATGATGTCCTATTAAACCCTGAACCAAAAGTTGTATTTAAAGAACTTGCAGATAGCGGAATTCTTATGGAATTAAGGGTATGGATTAACGATGCAAGAAAAAGAACTTATATAGTTTCGGAAATTATTAAAAAAATACTGGAAGAATTTAAGAGACATGGTATCGAAATCCCATATCCAAAACGAGAAATAATAATAAAAAACAGTACAAGTAATAAATCTATAAAATAGAAAATTTTTGAGTTAAAAATTTAGATAATGATTATTATGAAAGAACAATTAATCATGCCCCGGTAGCTCAGCTTGGTAGAGCGGCTGACTTGTAATCAGCAGGTCCCGGGTTCAAATCCCGGCCGGGGCTTAAATTTTTGGTGCTAATCTCCTTAAATCTTTTACTATTTTTGGAAAAACTTCTAAAAGATAATCGATATCTTTTTCATCATTATCAATACCGACTGTAAATACAACAGCTCCTTGAGCTGCTTCATAGCTAAAACCCATCGATAAAAGTATAGGGCTTGCTAAAAATGCTTTAGATACGCAAACACTTCCCGTACTGGCTTCTATGTTATATGTATCAAGCATTTCTATAATTGCTTCGCCATGAATTCCATGAACAATAAAACTCGCATGGTTAGGTAATCGTTTGTCTAAGTTTCTAGTACCAGTTAAAAAACAATCTTCAACGTTTATATTGTTAATAATTTTATCTCTTAATTTTCTGTAATGTTCAACTCTAAATTTAAAATCTCTTCTAGCTAATTCGCAGGCTTTTCCAAATCCTATAATTCCAGGTACATTTTCTGTTCCTGGTCTTTTTCCTTCTTCCTGAATTCCTCCGTAAATAATTGGAACTATACCTATATTTTCCTTTAAGAATAAAGCACCAACTCCTTTAGGACCATAAATTGTGTGTGAAGATAACGTCAACGCATCCACATTCATCTTATTAACATCAATTTCAACTTGTCCTGCTGTTGCAACAGCATCAGTATGAAATATTATGTTCTCGTTTTTATCCTTAATTACTTCAGATATTTCTCTTATTGGTTCAATTGTTCCAATTTCATAATTTGCGTGAATTATTGAAACTAATATTGTTTCGTCGGTAATAAATTTTTCAAGTTCTTCAACGTTTACAAAACCCTCTCTATTTAAGGAAACAAAAGAAACTTTAAAATCAAACCATTTCTGTAAATATCTAGCAGCATTTAGTACAGAATGATGTTCAGCTCTAGAAATGATAATGTGTTTTCCACGTTTTATATTAGCTAATGACAAACCTATTATAGCCATGTTATTTGCTTCTGTACCTCCAGATGTGAATATAATTTCTTCAGGTTTTGCATTTATTAACGCCGATACTTTTTCACGTGCTTCTTCAATTTTTTCTTTAACTTTTATTCCAGATGATGTTATACTTGATGGATTATAGAATTCAACGTTAAAATAAGGTAGCATTTCTTTCAACACTTCATCTAGTACAGGAGTAGTCGCAGCGTGATCGAGGTAAACCCTTTTCATGTTCTTTCAACTTCCTTATATAAAAATAATAACAATCGTTATCAAAATCTACACCTATAAACTCGTTTCCAGTTTTTTCGCACCATGATGGAATATCATCTAATGCACCATCATAGTCGGTTATGATTTCCACTATTTGTCCAATTTTAACCTTTTTCATTGCTTCATCAAGCTTTAGAAGATGCATTGGACACATTCTATGAATAATATTTATGGTTAAATCTGGTTTTATATCTTTTCTGTTTACGAATTTTAACATACTACTCATATTTTATCTTTAAATTAATATCTAAGTCTTTAAAAACCTCACGAATTTGGTTTTCAATATCTTCTTTTAGATTTTTGTCATCAATGTTCTTTAAAACTATTTCAATCGTGTTGTTATGAATTATTAAATTCTTAAACTTATCACTGTTTATTATACTTTTACCAGTTGTTGGATCTAAAACACCATGGAGAAATCTCTTTGCAACTTTTTCATCAAACTTTAAAATTCCTTTCTTTATTTCATACTTCAATATTGCTATTTTTAAAGCTTCAACAGATAAAACGGCGCAATGTATCTTTGTCTTTGGTAACCCTTCCAGAAAATTTTCAACATCCTTATAGTTTATCTTTTTTGCTTCATCTAAATTTTTACCTTTAACGAGTTCCGTTACCGCAACACTTGTTGCTATGTTTGCAGCACAACCATAAGATTCAAATGTAGCATTTTCAATAACTTCTTTCTCATTTATTTTTAGATATAGTTTAATCATGTCTCCACAAGCTACACTACCTACAGATGCAACAACCGTAGCATCATCCAATTTTCCAATATTTTTGGGATTTTTAAAGTACTCCAAAACTTTTTTGGAATAACCGATTCTCATTTATTTTTATTGTTTAGTTAACAATATAAAAACTACTTAAAAATCCGATATAGTTAATATTTTTCATATTAATAATATATCATTAATGATATATTTCTAGGAGAGATACTTCGGAAATGGAAAAAATTAAAAAACTATAAAATGTTGCAAAATTTATCATTATTAATTATGATTAAATTTAAAGATTAAATTG
>JALTZH010000116.1 GCA_027051265.1 archaeon
AAATATAACATGTCACTCACAAACACCTTGTTAATTATTACAAAACTAGAAAACCTACCATTTCTGTATAACCTTGTTAATTATTACAAAACTAGAAAACCTACCATTTCTGTATAACCTTGTTAATTATTACAAAACTAGAAAATCTACCATTTCTGTATAATGTTCCATTTTCTTCTGTGTTTATATTATTCGGAGAAATGTTTGATATACATTCAGCAGCTGTTCGTTCTACTGGAACGTCATTATATTGTTGAAGCTTTCAACATATTGCCTTGGTGTTTTGACAATTGTTCTGAACAGCAGGAGAGTGGTGCACTGTGTTGTACAGCCATTACCGCCAGGGCATTGTGATGGTAAAAACAGCACTTGGCACCTACACAAGACTCTTGAAATGTTCTAATAGTCCAGGTGCCAAACCATTACATTTGTCTGACCAGAAAATTAATTACACAATTTAAAAAAATTTAAAATTAAAATTCAATAGGACCTATTGATAATAGCAGGCTTAATGATGATGACTGGGGGGGGCTGTCTGTATTTATATGGTCTGGGAAGCAAAAATCAAGATTCAAATAATGTGTCATTTTTAATTGGGCATATGAATGTGTAATTATTATTTACTTTATTTTTAATTACTATTAAAATATCCCAATCAGAATCTTCTTTGAAATCTCCTCTTGCTCTAGATCCAAACAAAATTATTTTATCTATTTCAATATTGTATTTTTTAGCAATATTTAATATAGTTTCTTTGATTAATTTTAATGTTTCTTGCATAAATATGTAATCTTTATTTAATTTTTTAATTTATACTCTACATTTCTTATTAATACAAATTTTTATTTTAAGGGACTAATCCTTAATGCCGATTCCAACTGTCAAAGCTATTAACATGATTGTCGCTATTAATGGAGAACCGCTCTCCTATACGAAGCCATTATAATATTTATTGTTTCCAATATTTAATAAAAGTTTCTTGAAGTTCGAGAATTACCACTATATAGTTGGCCCTGCTTGGGTTCTTCATTTCTCAGAGCTTAAGACCCTCATCACAACATTTCCTTCCTGATAATTTTAATCAAGATATTTATGATTTTTTACGGGAATGTTTAGGATTCTATGTTTAGGAAAACATTTATAAAGTTCAAGGATCGTTTATATAAAATGACAAGAAGAGGTAAAATATTGAAGGAAGTTATCTTAGAGGTTTTGCGAAAGCCAATGACTCTGGAAGATTGGAGAAAAAGAAATTAATCAAAAAACTCGCTGGAAAATTGTCAGCAGCCTAATTTATTTGTTTTTTATACTTGAAAAGTATTAAAAAACCTTTAAACGTTATAAAATTCAGATAAAGATATGGAAAAAATTATTCGAATAGAAGTTCCTGATAGGGTAGATGAAAAGGATGTAAAGGATTTAGTGGAAAGATATGTGGAGCTAAAGCTACCAGATAGTATAACGAGAGAGAAATACATATCACTTGCTAATGTAAAATTAGAAGAGATCGTAGAGTTTTCTCCAGATGAAGAATTTAAAATTCTAAAAGAATTAAGAGAAAAAGCGAAAAAGAGATCTGACCTCTCCCCGTGCTAAAGTGCGAGGATTCCAGCCAGAGCAAGGAGTAAATTTAAGGGACTGGTCTTAAGCCCGTTACGGCTATCCGCTATATTAGCAAATTTGCCGTTATGATAGGTTGCGAGGCGGGTATTTTAAGCAAATATTTCGCTCGTTTCTTTTTAATCTTTCTCGTGGCTTACTCAATTTACCCACCTCGTCATAGAAAATAACAAAACGCAAAAAATTTTTAAAGTTTAAAGAATTTTACCCCGCCTTAAAAAGCGAGGCTTGCTTTATCTTTTGTCAGTTCTAGATACAAACGTTCTAATAGATAAAATCAAAAGAAACGAAGAAATGTAGTTTTTCCTGTTCCTTCGTTGGATGAAGCTTAAATACGTTAATTCTTTTCATGGTTTTATACATTTTTTCTCTGCTTTTTGCATAACTTATATATAAACGTTTCGCTTATCGTAACTTTTCTAAACCTACCCCTTAATTCATTCTTACCCTGAAGGATAAAGCTTTCTTAGTGATGTTGTAACAGAGCAAAATATATTTATAATTTTATTTTAAAATTTTATCTCCTATATATATTTATGCAGGTTAAAATTAACGAAAAAACGATAACAACAGTTCTTCTGATTATCTTTATATTAACCTTTGGTTTTACTATAAGAATAACAACTCTAACGAATAATGGATTGTTGTATGATCCTGATAGTTATTTTTGGTACAAGCTTGCGATGTATTTTTCAGGATTGGATACGGATTTCATTGAGAAGAGAGATGGAAGATTGATATATACACAAGCCTATTATCCAACTGGTAGGGATTTATCAAAGGAAATTCTTTTTCTACCTTATACTATTGGAGTAACGTTTAAATTCTTTTCATCCATAAACTTGATAGACTTTACAAAGGAATCGTTAATGAGATACATGATGTATTTTGGTGCCTTTTTTGGAGCTTTGGCTGGAGTTGTATTGTTTTTCTTATTCAAAGAAATCACAAACAATACAAGGGTTTCGTTCTTCTCTTCTTTAATATATCTAGCTTCATATGCTGCTTTCTCTCGTAATACTGCTGGAGATGCAGGCCAGGAATCTTTAGGCTTTCCATTAATCTTTCTCTGGATGTTGCTCTTCATCAAAGCAATAAAAGAAGAAACACTTAAACGATATGTAATTTACGTTGCATCATCCATAGTTATTTTTTCTCTTGCATCTTTAACTTGGGGTGGTAATGAATTCTTCTTAAGAGTTCTTGGAGTGACAGCTAACCTCTACATCTTATATCTTTTGGTAACGTTTAAGAGAAACGATCGATTCTTCGTAACATACGTTTCTCTGGTATATACATCGAATTTCATACGTGCAATGTTTACGGAGAGATATTCTTTAATCCCTGCATTAAGTTTTGAGAACATTTTAATATATTGTCTGCCTGTAGTTCTATATGCCTTCAACGTTTTATTCATCGAAATACATAAACGATTTAAAATAGAAAGAAAAAAAGTTTTGGCGGTTTTTCTTCTCATGTTTTTAGTATTAGGTTTCGTATATAACATTAAAACCGGTGCCTTTGAAAAGTTATACTCGTATTATATAAAGGGAGAAAAGAGTTTGACGGGAAATACTGTCGCTTATTATAGAACATCAAGCTTTGAGGATTTCAAGAACTATCATAAGTATCTGCTGATATTCTTACCGATAGGTTTAGCTTATATTGTCAGCATGATAATAAGAGGTAATAGAAGATTCGAATTGTTCCTATTAATTGTTTGGACTATTTTATCAATACAAGCGGCGTATTGGATGATTCGTCTCCACATGTTTCTCTCTGCAACGTTAGCAATATTAACTGTATTAACTCTTGACCT
>JALTZH010000117.1 GCA_027051265.1 archaeon
AACCTGTTATATCTTACCTTCTCGTTTCAACCGTTTGATATTCCTATAAAAAGTGGTATAATCAATCTTATAACCATCTGTTAACATTACTTTCCATATCTGTTTTAATTTGAGAACTTTTCCATATTTCTTATAGTATTTTATATAAACTTCATCTTTAACTTTTCTTGGTCTTCCTTTTTGTTTACCTAATCTCCAAGCTTCTTCTCTTCTTCTTTTTATTAATTCCTTTTCGTATTCTGACACCCACGCCAAAATATTAAGTATAAGTTTTCTTATGTTATGATTTAACGTCTGTAACCATTCTTCCTTTATTGATACTACTTTTATACCAAGATTTTCAAAATGATTGATCGTATTTATTATATCATGCATGTTTCTACCTATTCGATCAATGGAATAAACAATAAGTAAATCTGGATTAACTAAATTTAAAGCTTCCAATAATTTTTTTCCACCTTCTCTTTCAAAAAATATTTTCTCACCACTTGTTGCATCGTCTTCAAATATTTTGAGTAGTCTTATATTTCTTGTTCTAGCATATTCTTCTATAGCTTTTATCTGTAACGATAGATCTTGTTCTTTTGTTGATACTCTAACGTATCCGAATGCTAACATATAATATATTGCAAAAATTAACGCAATTTTTAAATTGCGAAAGATTAGTTTTTTGCTAAAATTATAAGGATTGATATTGGATTGCAAAAGTCGACTTTCGCAATCACTCCAGGAGAATTATGTTAGGAATAGAATTTTTTGTGAACAAATTGAGTTTAGATTATGAACGTTGTTTTTGTGATAGCATGTAGTAAACGAAAAATATGGAACAGAAAACCCATGCTAGGCACAATTGAAGCAAGAAAAGCTTATGAGGGAAACTTAACAAAACTAGCTATAAAATTTGTAGAAAAATATAAGTTACCTTATGTAATCTTATCTGCAAAGTATGGTTTTTTATTCCCTGATGAAAAGATTAAAAACTATGATTTAACTTTCGATAAAAAATCGTTAAAAACAATTTCTATACAGGAATTAAAAAAACAGATTCTCAAAAAATCCTTATTGAAATATGATACTATAATAGTTATAGGAGGAAAATCTTACGTTGAGATTGTTAAAAAAGTTTTTAAAAATAAAAGAGTATTGAATCCATTAGAAGGTTTAAGATATGGTCAGAAACTTAAAAGATTAAAGGATGCAATCTCTGGTATGTATTTTTCTTCTATTTTAAAAGAGGTAACATCCTCTCCGCACTGAAATGTATAAGTTATATTAAAGATTAAAATCCGGAACTTATTATTGCATAAATCTAAACGCTTTAAATTTAGATTCTTCAAGAATGGCTTTTTCTAATGCATATGCTTGCTTCCTTATGAAAGATCTTATACTTTTTCTTCCATAACCTTTAATTTTAACTGTTCGATCCATTCTTTTTTCAAAATGTTCTATAACGATTTTCTTACCCTTCTCATTCAATAGAATACCTTCTAATCCCTTTACGAAATGATTATCCTTAATAACATCTTGATTTACAAGCCAGATAAGAGTTCTGAACGTTATTATTGGTTTAAAATTTTCCGAAAAATCTAGAGCTAGAGAATATCTAACACTTCTTGGTTCATGTAGAAAAGAGATTGTTGGATCGAGATGTGTTTTATTTATTTCAGATAATACATGAGTATAAAGTAACGTGTTGAGAAAACTTATCAAACAATTTATTTCATTTTTTGGCGGACGTTTCGTTCTTTTATCAAAGGTATATCTCTTCAGAATTTTACCAATTGCGGTATAAAAAATATCCCAAATCTCACCTTCAATTCCACGTAACACATTACCTATGTTCTTATTTTTTTTAATTCTATATGATTCTATAAATTTACTTCTTGGATTAAAATTCTTCAGGAGTTCTATTTCTTTTTGTACATTGTTATATTTTTCAATAGCCTTTATCATATTATATCTAGTAGCATCTATAAGTTCTAGTGCTATTTCACATCTTTTTCCTTCATCTAAATAATGTTGTACCTGTTTTATTGTCATAATTCCGGATGGAAATTTTTTTCTTGGTAATAGAGATCCTAGATAATAACTTATACCTTTCTTTTTACTTTCATAAAAGAAATGTATCGAAATATTTCTATCGAGTAAAAGTTTCAGAGCATTATACGTAAAGGAAACTTTATTCATTATGTATATGCTGGATAATGATTCTATTTTTAAAGCTTTTTTGTTACCATCTTTGGATTTGAAGTAGACGTTATTATGCTTTCTAAATAATCTTCCTATGCTAAAAATATAAAGATTTTTTACCATAATATAATTCTATGGTATACGTTATAATAGTTTATGATATAGCTGTTGAAAGGCAAAATGAAGTTAGAGAATTCTTAAAGAAATATCTTGATCATGTTCAGAACTCCGTTTTTGAAGGTGAAATAAAACCTGCAAAATTATATTTTATCAGAAAGGTTTTGAGTAAAATGATAGATAAGGAGAAAGATTCCGTTATAATATATGTTTTACAAGGAAAAAATATACTAGAAGAAAGGATCGTGATAGGTGTAGATAAAAAAACTGATTTCATTTAAATTCTAAACTCTTTAAATTTTTATCCTAAATTGACTTCGAAAGAATAATGCCTGTTTTCTTTACGAGAACATCTTCTTCTATTCTGATACCAAAATCATCCAAATAAATGGCAGGCTCTATTGTTACAACATCTCTCTCATATAAAGTATCGTTTGAATATTTATATATTTTAGGTGCTTCATGAACATCAATCCCTATACCATGTCCTGTTGAATGTATAAAATTTTTTTCCATCTCACCTAGCCTTTCTCTAACATATAAATCGATTTTTTTTGTTAAGATATTAGGTTTTAATTTTTTTATGACTTCACGTTTTATACTATCTAGCATTTCATATAAATCCAAATATTTCCGTCTATTTCTTATAACAATTGTTCTCGTTATATCACAACAATAATAATTTGTTCTTACTCCTATATCTATAAGAGCAATTTCTTTGAGTTTTTTTCTCGTAGCTTTATGATGAGGTATTGAAGTATTTTCATCAAATGCAACGATTGGTTCGAAAGCAACGTCTGAAATTTTTTTTATTCGTTTTTCAATATCAAGCTTTACATCTATTTCAGAGATGCCGATTTTCAATTTATCCCTAATATCTTCAAAAACTTCTTTGCATATTTTTATAGAGTTCTTTATATTTTTTATTTCAGAATCATCTTTTGATCTCCTCATGTTAAATACCGTTTGAAAATCGAAAAGTTCAACATTCTTCAAATAAGTTTCATAAAAATTTAAATTTATTTCTGATTTTTCAATACCTATTTTTTTAACGTCTTGAACATAACGAAACACGTCAGCAACATTCTCATACGTTATAACTTTTACTTCTAAACTATTTTTGATCCTCTTTAAATCCATTTTTGATATATATAATACAGGTTCATCTTTGATAACAAGTGCAGAAAATGTATCAGGATAAAAATTTGTGAGATAATATATATTAGATTTGTTCAATATAACTATACAATCCAAATCTTTTTTCTCTTTTTCCTCTAGGACTCTTTTAATTCTTTCGTTTAACATGTTTTTAGAAATCTTTCTATAATTTTACCTCTAGGTTCTTCTTCAGCGAAAATTTTTGCTTCGAATTTATATATCTTTACATTTTTTTCAAACCAACAATCAGGTGGTAAACCAGCCTTAAGACATAGATGAGATAGGAACTCATCAACGCTCCACCCATATTCAACTGGAACTTGTGGTAATAAAACACCTTTATAAAAGCCATATTCCAATATTAGCCCATGTCTTCCTATTTCAATCTTTTTTAAATAATCCTTTGGTGTTCTTACTTTAATCAATTCTTTGGGAGATAGAACCGTAACTTCAACTATAAGGTTATTCATTTCTTCATATTTTACTGGTGGAAATCTTGGATCTTCAGTTGCCGATGCTATTGCTGCTTTTATAGTTGCCTCATATAAAGGATATACCGGTTCTACATATCCAATACAACCCCTTAACTCTTTCTCAGGAAACGTTTCCAATGTAACAAAGACACCGGCTTTTTCTTTTAATTTATCATAAACATATTCTGGTTTATATTCCCTTTTGTTCTTGAGATAATATTCAATAGCTTTTCTAGCTAACTTTACGAGAAATTCTCCATCGTTGATATCAATTCTTAACATCTTTCATCATACACTTAAGTGTTTTAATCATATATTGAACTAAAGCTCTTGCCATATTTATCTGATTTAATTTGTTGTTTAATTTTTTCATAAACTTCTCACATTCTTCTATGTTTTTTGTTTTTGTTATAATATTAAATTCCTTATATAAATCTGTTATAAATGGACATTCCTTTGCCAATTTTTCAAAATTTTCATATTTGAGTATATTCGTAAGAAATTGCATGTTATTTATTACAATTTCAAGTATTAGATCATTTTTAATATAATAATACTTTCTAGGTCTTCCACGTTTTGTTCTTTTTATCTTATAATCAATAATACCCAGGGATTTTAACATACTTAAATGTTCAATTATCGCCTTCCTACCGATATTCAATCTATTACTTAATTCTGTTACACAACAAGGTTTTTCAGCCAATGTTTGAAGAATTTCTCTTCTTGTTGGGTTTCCTAAGGCATTTAGTAATATATCCACATCCATTATATGTTTTTTAAATATTAACTTAAGTAAATTTTCAATTACTGATTTTTAAATAACGTTTAAAAAATAAAACATAATTTTTTTAATATTTAATTAATTTATAAAAAATATCAATAGAGCAATTTATAAATTCTTTAACGATTTATATAGAGACGATTGTAAAGAATGATAGTATAACATTCCCTCTACACTTATATTCTTTTGCTTTATATCATAAGATACTACTTCCTTTCTATATAAGGAATATGGTGATTCTCTAGATACAATCTCAAAACTCTTTTTTCCAAGTTTTGCAGTAACGGATCCTTTAACTCTTTTTCTTTGTTTTTCTATAAAACCTTCAAGACTTTCTCTTAGAGGATCATACCATAAACCATAATAGACCAATTCAGACCATTCCATATCTATGATTTCTTTAAATTTTATTTCTCTTCTACTTAGAACAAGTTGTTCAAGAGCTTTATGCATATTTAGCAATGAAAACGCAGCCGGTACTTCGTAGATTTCTCTAGACTTTATACCTAAAATCCTATCTTCAACTATATCTAATCTACCAATACCATGACTACCAACGATTTTATTAAGCGTTGTTATCAATTCTACGGGATTGTAACTTTTACCATTTATTTCTACAGGTATTCCATCTTCAAATGTTACTTCTAAATATTCGGTACTTTCGTTTGTTAGTTTAGTCCACTTAAATACTTCTTCTGGAGGCTCATTAGAAGGATCTTCGAGTATTCCTCCTTCAATACTACGACCCCATAGATTTTCATCTATACTATATGGATTGTTATAATTAACGGGTATAGGTATCTCATATCTTTTAGCAATTTCAATACTTTCTTTTCGTGTTAAATTTAATTCCCTTATTGGTGCTACTATTTTTGCTTTTGGATATAAACTTCTAAAAACGTTTTCAAATCTAAACTGATCGTTTCCTTTTCCAGTACAACCATGCGCTAAGGCATCAGCTTCTTCTCTTTTAGCAATATCTACAACCTTTTCTGCAATCAACGGTCTTGCTAAAGCTGTACTTAAAGGATAACCTTCATAATTTGCATTAAACATTATCGCTTTAAATACATATTTCTTTACAAATTCTTCTTTTGCATCAATTGTATAATGTTTATAAACTCCTAATTCATAAGCTTTTTCCTCAGCCTTTTTTAAATCATCTTTATCCAATCCAACATCTACGGTAACGGTTATGATTTTATCATATCCATATCTATCTTGTAGCAATTTTATACAAACACTTGTATCTAATCCTCCTGAATATGCAAGAACGACTTTCATCTTTTTCTTCTAAATTCTCTTCTTTTCTGTCGTAGATGTTTTGATCCACATTTCCAACATTTTTCAGCACGAGGTGGATTCTTTGCTTTACATTTTCGACATATCATAAATCTGAACAATCTTGCTTCAGCTTCTGGAAATCTTGCCATAAAAATATTAAAAAAGATTAAACAAATTTAAAAACTACTATCGTTATTATCAATAATACAAGAGAATGTTTCAACCCAGCCACTATAGAAGCTTCAGCTATTCTTCCAGCAACTAATCCTGCGAAAAATCCATTTATAAGAGCTAAATGATATAAATATTTTATAATTTGTGGAACATTTCCAAACAACTCTGATCCAAGTAAAAACTTAATCAACAAAATAACAACCACTAGAAAAGCTATAAAACTTACATAAACTGTTATCAATTGACCTCTTAAACTCGTTTTCAGCTCCATTTCAATGTTTTTCATTGTCGTAATATAATCTGCAACTTGTTTTAATACGGGAATAATATTTGCACCAAGTTTGTTTGCTTCAACTATTATATCAATACCTCTCTGTATATGTCTCGAGTAGCTACGTGTCGCAAATCTTCTCAGTGCTTCATCAAAAGACATTCCAAGCGACATCTCACTTGAAATCTTTCTCAACTCATCTGTAAGCAATCCATATCTCATTTTAGATAGATACTTTATCGCTACAGGTAAAGGCATTCCTGAATGTATTGTATCGATTAAATCCCTTAAAAACTTTGGAAAGTTTCTCTCATAATCTTCTTTCTTCTTCATTATTCTCCATTTTAAAACATAATAAGGAAGAGCACCAGACAATATTAAAAGAAGAGATATATCATCAATTATAATATCTCTTGCGAGGATACTCTGTATCAATATTTTTACAAAACCAATTGAAATCAAACCATAAGTTATGTAAAGAATGTTTTTCATAGTTTTATTTTGATAGAATAAGATGCATTCCTATGATTATAAAAACTATTCCTAAAATTAACTTAACCGTAACCTTTTCTCCAAGTAATATTATCGAAAAAATTGCAGCAAAAAATGGATACAAAGAAGTTATCGGTATAACTCTAGATACAGGTGCAAATTTCAGTGCAAAATAGTATATGATTCCAGCCACTCCTCCTGCTAGAAGACCTGCAAAAAATAAATAGATTACAGCACCTTTTTCTACATATACTTGTTTTGTCTTTAACATGTATAAGAAAATTATTAACATAAAAGTAAACGACCCTACACTTCTTATAAAATTTCCAATAAAAGGATGCACGTTTATAATTCCTAGCTTATCAAGTATTGGAACAAAACCCCAAATAATAGCTACCAATATTGCTAAAATCTCACCTTTCATTCCATTACACCTTTCAATTTTGCAACCAATTGTACGTCTTTATCTCCTCTTCCAGATAAATTTATTACAATTATATCGTTCTTGTCAAATTTTTCATAATTCTTTAACAACCACGCAACCGCATGTGCAGATTCGAGAGCAGGAATTATACCTTCCATTTTTGACAAATATTCAAATGCATAAAGAGCTTCCTCATCCTTCACATTATAATATTTTGCTCTACCAATTTCTCTAAGTAACGCATGCTCTGGACCTATTGCTGGATAATCTAAACCAGCTGCTATGGAATGCGTATCCAATATCTGTCCATATTCATCCTGAAGAACATATGTATATGTTCCATGAAGAACTCCTTCCCTACCTGTAGCAAATCTAGCTGCATGTTCTCCAGTTTCAATACCTTTTCCTCCAGCTTCAACTCCTATTAATTCAACATCCTCATCATCTAAGAATGGATAAAAGATTCCTATAGCATTACTTCCACCACCTACACAGGCGATGATTGCATCGGGTAATCTTCTCTCAAACTTTAAGATTTGCTCTTTTGTTTCTTTTCCTATTATGCTCTGAAAATCTCTTATCATCATTGGATAGGGATGTGGTCCTAATACTGAACCAAGTAAGTAATGAGTTGTCTTTAAGTTTGTTATCCAATCCCTTATTGCTTCATTTATCGCATCCTTTAACGTTTGGCTTCCTGAATATACCTTTGTAACTTTAGCACCTAAAAGTTCCATTCTAAAAACGTTTAGTCTCTGTCTCTCATAATCTTTTATACCCATATATATCTGACATTCCATTCCAAACAATGCTGCGGCAGTTGCAGTTGCAACACCATGTTGTCCTGCTCCAGTTTCGGCAACGATTCTACGTTTTCCCATTTTTTTAGCAAGTAATGCTTGACCTATTGTGTTGTTTAACTTATGAGCACCTGTATGAAGTAAATCCTCACGTTTTAAATATATTTTTAAACCTAAATCTTTACTCATGTTTTCACAATAAGTTAATGGTGTAGGTCTACCAGCATAATGTTTTAAATAATAATCTAACTCCTTTTTAAATTTTGGATCATCCTTAAATTTTAAATATGCTTTCTCCAACTCTTCTACAGCAGGTATGAGAATCTCCGGTATAAATTTTCCTCCGAATTTACCAAACTTTCCGGATTTATCTGGATATTTTCCGATTAACATAATAAAGGAATAAAAACTTTAACGTTAAGCTTTTTCATATTAATATGCGAAAGTTTAAAATCGCTTATCTAAGATTTTTAAAAACTGGTAAAGTCAGGATAAGATTAGATGAGAAAGATTTTGAGTTCGTTAAAAAAATGTACCTTGAAGCGATAGACTTTCTTAAAAATTACAGAGAGGTTCCAGACGAAACTCTAATGAAATATAACAGAATAGAAAACAACGTATTTCTAAAAGCAATATTTTATATTGCTATTGCGATAAAGTATGGTTACAGATATAATAGAAGTTTTTATGAAAGGATTAAAAAAGAAATTGATAATCTCAGATTAACTATAATAACGAATGTATATCTACCATCGAAAAAACTTAAAATAATAATAGGTTACATTCAAATGAAAGTGAAAAGCAGGAACCTTATTATTATACAAAAAGATTCCGAAGGAAAAATTTCAAGAACATTAACCATCTGATTCCTTTTTAAAAATCGATATTATTCTCGATATTAATCTTTCGGTAAATATTAAATCTTCTACGGTTGCAAAAAAAGTTTTAAATGATTCATGCTCTATATAATTTATAACCTTATTTCCGATACGTTTTGATATTACCTTTAATTTTCTTGGTGCTACTTTATTATCAATTTCTAACACTTTAGAAACAATTTCAGCATCCGATTCGTTATCGTACTCAAATATTATTACGCACTTCATTATTAAAATTCTTGTTCAATCAATTTTGATATATTTTAATTCTAATAGATATGAAAGTAACCTTAGCTCCTCTAAAATATTACCGTAACATATCACGTGATGATTTCCAGTCGTTTCTTCCACGAATTTATCCGGATTATTTATTTTGACAAAAACCTGCGTTCTACATGCGGTTATCATGTTCTTTGACCATAAAATTTCACCATAAGTTGCAATTATTCGATCGTTATCTATCCTGAATATAGTTACGTCTCTTTTTTCATACATTTCTCCAGCGATTGATATGTTATAACCAGTTTCAAAATGTGTTTCATATTTTAACGATTTAACAAGTAATGGATTTATCGTGCAATGAGCAAAGGCTAACGTTTCTTTATATTTTCCTTCGAAATTAGATATAAATCCAACAGTTCCAGTAAGTTCTTTTGTTATATATAGACCTAAAAGACTTTTCAGATCACCTTCACAGGCTATTGGTTTGTTTAACGAATTCAAATACGCAACTTCTAGACAAGGAGTTTCTTTTACTCTCAGAAGATATGGAAAACATTCGACAGCTATTCCTAAATATTTATTGGATAAGTTGGATAAAGATTCAAATAATTTCTCTTTTTCAATATTGAATTCCATCCTATCATAATTTATCAAATCGAACTTGGATTTTTCTCTTCCTATAAGTAAAAATTTTCCATTCTTAAGTTTGTCATAAGCATTCAAAAGTTTTGATATTTGTATTGCATCGTAAAATATGTTTCTCGTATTCCATAAAAAATGTCTTCTTCCTAATCTATTATAAGCAGTTATAGCTGATGAGAATGCGTTTTCAGCATTTTTAGCTAATATAATAGCTTTATCTTTATTTTTTAAATATTCTTGCAAACTCTTACTCGTTCCTCCTGAAAGGACAATTGCAACTGGAAATTTAACGTCTCTAAATACCTCTCTGAAAAATTTTTCTTCTAAATTAAGATAAGGTTTCTTATGAACTGGTGAAATAAATATTTCCACCATCTTCTTTTAACACTATCTTCTACTATTTTAATACTACCTTTCAATACTACTAGTATAACTTAAACTCTATGTGACCCACATTATTCCCGACCTGTTGATTAGGAACTCACGAGATATATATAGAAATAAAAAATGTGAAAAAGTACAAACAATTAAATATTAATTAAATATTAAAAGTTATATTATATCCTTACGAGCTTAAACTTCGTAGAGACTTAAATCTTTAGATATTATACTCTTAGGTATCTTATACCAATCCTGATTTGTAAGGAGAAAAGATTTAATTTTAAACAATAAATAATATAAATTTAAGAATGTTATGGTTTTTATACACAACTGGTTGTTGTAATTTAAAATGCAAATACTGTGGTGGTTCTTTTCCAGAAAGAATAATACCTAAAATTCCAACGTATAATATACAGCAATTGTTAGATTTTTTGAATCAATATAAAAGTAAGAGAATATTCTTTTATGGTGGTGAACCACTGCTAAATAAGAAGTTTATTGAGAAAATAATATTTAGAGTAAATGCTAAAAGAATTGGACTACAAACAAACGGAATTCTGTTGAATAAGATTGGTAGAGAAATGTTAAACAAGTTCGATGTAATTTTAATATCAATTGATGGAAGAGAAAAGATTACGGATAAATATAGAGGAAAAGGTGTTTATAAAAAAGTTATCGAAAATGTTAAACATATCAGAAAAATATTTAAGGGTGAAATCATTGCTAGAATGACCGTAACGGAGGATACAGACATTTATGAAGATGTTAATCACCTGCTAAAATTAGGTCTTTTTGATAAAATTCACTGGCAACTCAACGTTATATGGTGTGAAAAGTGGAATGTATCAACATGGGCAAATAGGAGTTATTTTAAAGGATTGAAAAAACTGTTGAAGATGTTTTTAAAAGCTCTGAAAAGGGGTATAGTTTTAAAAATCGTCCCTATAATGGGAATAATAAATACCTTTATTTTTAAACCCTTCACACACGTTCCATGTGGTGCTGGAAAATATTCGTTTACAATAGATACAAATGGTAGAATTTTGGCATGTCCAATTGCTGTTTATGAAAGTTGGGCAATTCTTGGAGATATATATAAAGGTTTAAATGAGTTAAAAGACGTTAAGAAATATTGTTTTAGATGTTCTTATTTCAAGCATTGTGGTGGTCGATGTTTATACGCACAATATGAGAATTTTTGGGGGATTGATGGATTTAAGGAGGTATGTAAGATTACAATAAAGACCATAAAGTTAATAGAAAAAATAATTCCTACAGTTTATGATTGCTTGAACAAAAGAGTTGTTCGTATAAAAGATTTGTATTACAATCCATTAAATGATTCGACTGAAGTTATTCCATAAGATTTTGCAGTTACTCTATTATTGAATATAAACACTGTTATGTTATTATCCTTTCTAGTTTATTTTTTTCTATTGCTTGCTTTATCTCCATCGTTATTCTTTCTCCCATATTAACATTTCTTCCAAATAAAACATAGTAATAAGGAGATCCTGTAATAAAGACATTGGTACCAGCAACTATTCGAACGGATATTTCAAAGGTATAAATGTTCATATCCTCATCTATTATACATTCTAAACAAAACGGTCCTATTATGCCAGGTGGAAATTCTTCTTTAGAAATTTTCACAACGTTTTCACCCATTTCAATTACCTCTTTTAATAGAGATTCTCTTAGTAATATTGGGATATTTCCGACAACAACGTAACTGGGGTTAACATCTTGATATCGTGCAGGTATTCTCCCTATTGAATCAACATTCGTTTCATATCTACGATCTACACCATAAAATTCCAATTCTTCTTGGAGAGGTGAATAAAAGTATGAAAAATAAACATTAACACCAATTATATATTTTTGTATTGTTATTTTTGATATATCCAGTTTTTGTTCTTTGATTTTTTGTTTAAATTCCTCATAACTCTTAACCAAAAAATACCCTTTTCCTCCTTTAGCACCTGGGAATTTTACTATACACAATGTATTTATTTCTTCAGGTTCTAATTCTTTAGGTAATCTTAATCCTGCTTTGTTTAAAAATTCTCTTTCAAGTTTTCGATCCATTTCTATTTTAAAAATTTCTCTATTACCGAAAATCGGTGGTTTTATTTTTTTGATTCCTTCATATCCAAGATATGATATAAAAGAGCCATGTGGAATTATTATTGCATTCTCTCTTATTAACAGGTTCTGAATTTTTTCGTTCAACATCTCTCTATAATTCTCTAGAACTATTATTCTATCAGCAATCTTAAACTTTCGATAAATGGTTTCATATCCTCTTTTACATAACACTATTGTTTTGAATCCATGTTTTTTTGCTGCTCCTAATATTTGAAGAGCAGAATGACTACCTATTGTTGCAATCGAAATATTATCCATATCGTATTCTTTTAAAACCTTCATAATTAAAGTTAGGATAATATTTAAAATAATGATAGTTGTTCATTACTCAGAAATTGCACTGAAAGGAAAAAACAGACCAGCCTTTGAAAAGAAACTTGTAGAAAATATAAAGAAAGCTATAGGAAGTGATAACGTCAAACGATTAACCGGTAGAATTCTTATATTAGAAGAGAATGAAAAAATTTTAAACAAGCTAAAAAACGTATTTGGAATAGCATGGTATGGAAAAACTTATAGAATTGAAAAAGATATTGATAAACTTAAAAATTTTTTGGTTGAGAATTTAAAAGGTATTAAGAAAATAAAGTTAAACGTTAAAAGACATGATAAATCTTTTCCTATAACATCGTGGGATTTAAATCTCGAAATCCTTAAATATTTAAGAAAACACGATATCCATTTTTCAAAGAAACCGGAAAAAACCGTTGAAATTGAGATTCTTGAGGATTGTTTTCTCGTTACTTTTGATAAAAATAGGGGTCCTGGAGGATTACCTGTAGGAATATCTGGTAAGGTTCTTGTTTTATTATCCGGAGGTATAGATTCGGCTGTAGCTTCTTATTTGGTTATGAAGAGAGGATGCTTACCTTATTATATACATTTTCATGCCTTTCCCCGAAACGAAGATGTTTTTAATACTAAAATCTTTGATCTCGTTAAAAAACTCAACGAATACTCATTTAGAACAAAATTATATCTTGTACCAACATATCATTTTCAGATTAAGACATTAGAAATAAAAAGTAAGTTTGAGTTAGTATTGTTCAGGAGATTTATGATGAAAGTTGCATCTGAAGTTGCAAGAAGAGAAGGAATTTTAGCTCTTGTTACTGGTGATAATCTTGGTCAAGTTGCTTCACAAACGCTTGAAAACTTATTGGTAATTGATGATGCTACAGATTTATTAGTATTAAGACCTTTAATATCTTATAACAAAGAGGAAATAGTCGAAATGGCAAAAGAAATTGGTACTTATGAAATTTCAATAAGACAATATAAGGATTGCTGTTCATTATTAGCTAAACATCCATGTACTAAAGCAAAACTCGAAGATGTAAGAAAGGAAGAAGAAAAAATTGAAATGAAAAATATTGTTAAAGAAACGTTAAATGAAATTCTCTGTGTTGAGCTACCGTAATGAATATGCTATCTAATACATTAAAAATCTTATAATTATAAACGATATAAGAAATGTTAGAAAGATATTTATATCCAATATTCCCGTTTCTATACCGATTATTAGATATGACATCAAAAAACTATATAGAGAAAGAATAAATAAATCTCCACTCTTCTTATAATAAAAGTATAAAGAAGAAACGGTTAGAGCATAGAAACTCAAAAGAATAACCATTCCTATTAAACCAAAATCCAGAATTATTGGTGTGAGTAAAGTAGAAGTTGTTGATACTTCTCTTATACCAAACAATTCATCTCCTATTAATGTTCTTGGTCCAAGATTTGGGCCAGGGATACTTTTTATTATAGAGGAAAATATTGCTAGATGTATAATACCTCCGTAATAGCCTAGGATTAAATATTTTGGATCATTTAGTAAATAATTTATAGCATAGTCGTAAATTTCAATTGTAGTTTTTCCTCTTTCTAAAATTATATCAGCAAAACCTGTTTCGATTCCTAAAAATTTTGTTCTATAAATAGAAACCGTGAAAAATGCTGAAAGTACTATAAAAGACATAAAGAGAATATATCTTATATTTAATAGTTTTAATTCATATAATAAAATGTTTGGTGCAATAAGAGAAACTAGTACCTGTGTCCTATATCCTATAAGAGAAATAAGAACTGAAAATGAGATTATAGTTAAAAGATAAAATCTTAAATCTCTAAGACCTTTTTTGTAATAGTATGATATGAGAAAAAGTTCCGATAAAATTAGAAAGTGAGAGATATAAGATAACGGTACTATGAGATATCTTCTAGCTTCCTGATATATTAGTGGAATTGATTTTATGAGAAAGAGATTTAAAGCTAATGATAAAAAAGAAATTATAAACTTTTTAAAAAATTATATAATTTAATTTTTAAATATAATTTATATATCTATCTTTTCCCATTTAACATCATCATAAAACCATTTAATTCTTTTTTGCAGATTTTTGAAAGCTTTTTGATTATCTACAAAAACAACAGAAAGTCATTTAGTTAATCATCAGGCATACATTCTAGAAGTCCTTCAAGAAGCTTGAATATAAGCTGCCACGTCTGATATTATAAATC
>JALTZH010000118.1 GCA_027051265.1 archaeon
ATATTCTCTTTCTTAGATAATATATTACGTAGTAGAATTCTTTCATGAGTAATATTGAGAGAAATTAAATTTCATCGAATTTTTTTCTTATATATTCCGTTTCATTTCTAATTTGTTCCAGATCCTTTTCAAGTTTAGATACTTTTTCAGTAAATTTTAAATACATATATATAAGCATAACTATAAGAATTATTATTAATACTGTATTTATTAATAGCAATTCATTCGTATTTGATACCTGTTGAATATCATCATGCATCCAAGGCATCATCTGGTAGATCATTCTTCTTCCCTCTCCTTTTCAATATATTTTTCATCGAATTTTTCTCCATTTCTAAATAAATCTTTGATTACGTATAGATTTATATATAATTCAAAAAATTTTGCTCTATAAAATCTTTTAACTCTTGGATCGCCTTCTTCTAATTTATAATTACTTTCTACTAAACCTGCTTTTTCTAATTTTTTTAAATGTAGATATAATATTTGTCTTGAAACGTTTAATTTTTTCGCAAGCTCATAAATATACCACTCTTTATCCGCTAAAATTGCAAGAAGTTTAACTCTTAAAGGATTACTAAGTGCATCACAAATATCTACCAATTTTTTTAAGGTAAGTTTTTCCATAATAAAAAAATATTTATATAACTAATTTTTCCATTCCACCGCAACCGTTTTTGTAAAATGGTTTCTCGCAATTTCCGATATAACATGAGTCACCGGTAAAACCTGCTGGATTTACAAATTCAATCCAAGATAATACAATTGTTGTTATATCATCAGCACTTAGGTTTTGTTTCAATAAATATTTCGACAAACCATGAATTGTTCTTTTTAAATTACATTCACAACAACACGTATACGCAGGATAATCGGCACAACATGGTGCTGGTATATTACCTAATGCTTTCCTAAGTATTGCATCTTCTTTTTCATCAATTTTTATCGAATAATAGTAAGATATAAACGTTTCGGTCTTATTTTTTAATTCTATAAAATATATGTTATCAGTATTATATTCTTTTTTATCTTTATTTTCAAAATAGAATAATAGTACAACTATAAGAGATACTATCAGAAAAATTTTAAATATCTTCATGCATTATCACTCCATAAAAAAAATAAAAAAATAAGATATTTTTAATCTTTTCCTACCGTATTATCTAAGCTTATGAATCCAACAACGGTTCCATTGTATAGTAATGGTACTACTACATAATCCTTTGTAATTATTGGCTCACCTGTTGTAAGATCTTCGAGTTTTATATCTTTAAAGAGTTTTCCGTAGACTTTACCATCCTTAACTATATACCCATCTATAACATCTGCTGTTGCCAATATTTCTTCAACGATTTCATCTAGTGTTTTCTCTTCTTCTTTCTTCTCATCCTTTTTATATTCGTCAAAGTATTGTGGCATGAAAAATGCCATGCATGGCATCCATTGCATCATGTACATCATTGGCATATACATCATTCCACCAAAGCCATATCCATGGTGCATTTCTTTGTACATCTCTTCATCGCCTTTCTGCATGTATCCATACATCCACATTGGCATTGCATATACGGCACCAATTAACAAAGTTGCAACGAGACCAAATATCAACAACTTTCTCACACATGTCACCTCCATTTTTTATATGTAATATTTTTATTACATAATATTTAAAGTTAACGCTTTTTAATATTAAAAATTATAAAAAAATCATATGGAATATTTTTTATGTATTTAAAAATATATTTAAAATTTTCTTGTAGCTATATCCTTCTCTATGAATCCTGAATGAGCTGGTAGTTTTAGTAAGAGATAACTTTTTAATCTATATTGTTGAAATAATCATTATATGGAAAGAGAGCTTTATGAAATTTTGAGAGACAGAGCAAAATATTTCTTAAAGATATCTGAAGAAGATGCAAAAAATTTGAGATACGATATAGCACTTTTTCATATAGAACAGGCTTTACAACTTGCCTTAAAGGCTTATCTACTTAAAACAAAGGGGGATTTTCCAAAAGTTCACGATTTATTCACACTCATAGAGCTGACGGATAACAAAGAGGTTAAGAAAATAGCAGATGAAAAATGGTATGTTGTCAACATTTTAATAGATGCATACCTAGCTAGTAGATATTTTCTCAGGAAATACAGTGAAAGAGAGTTTAGAGAGTCATACGATTTTGCAAGGAGAGTGTTTGAGTGCTTGAACATATGAAAATTTTAGAGGAAATGAATAAGGATTTTGAAAAAAATAAAGAGAAATATTTTAGGAAAATTAGAGAGATTGCGGAAAAGTATGATGGAAAAGCTTACATTTTCGGATCATATTTAAGAGGAGAAAATTTGGCTGGAAGTGATGTTGACGTGTTGGTTATAGTTCCGGAAAACGTTGATAGACTAAAAGTTCTCTTTGAGCTGAGAAAAGAAATAAAAAATAGAAAATTCGAGTTCCACGTCCTAAATAAAAATGAAGGAAAACTTTTTCTTAAACTTATCAGAGAATATATGGAGATACCAGCTTTACTGTCTCATGGTTTCTAATTATAAATACTTTCACAACTCACTATCTTTTGTATGTTTCTTCGTTACCTTTATGCATGTATCTCTATATACATACCATCACTACATATACGAAACCGATTAGTAATTTTACAATGAAATCGATGGATCAATCATGTGAAAGGTTTTTATGTATTTAAAAATATATTTAAAATTTTCTTTTAATGTATTCGATCATTCCTTCAAATATTTTGTAACCGTCGCCTAATACTCTTCGATTTCTTGTCCAATCTGGATATTGATAGTAATAAAAAGCTCTTTCAGGATGTGGCATGAGTCCAAAGATTAGACCTGATTCATCACAGATCCCCGCAACATCTTTATATGAACCATTAGGATTGTAAGGGTATTCACCTCCAGCTAACTTTCCTTCTCTGTTACAATATTTTAGTACAATTTGATCGTTACTTTCTAATCTTTCATACGTATCTTTATCCATATAAACTCTACCCTCAGAATGTGCAACAGGCATATATAAAATTTTATTATATAAATTTTTTGTGAATATAGTCTTTTTACTTAATACTTTCAAATAAATCCATCTACACTCATATCTATTCGATACGTTTCTAAGCAATGTTACATCTTCAATTAAACCAGCTTCTAAAATGACTTGGAATCCGTTACATATTCCTAATATCGGTTTCTCTTCTCTAATAAATGATTTTATTTCGTTTTTGAGTTTTTCTCTTAGAATTTTTCCTAGAATTGCTCCACTTCTAACTCTATCACCATATGAAAAACCTCCAGGTATTATTAATGCATGATAATCTTCAAGCAGAATTTCCTTTCGTAACAATTTGTTTATATGTATAATATCGGCAGTTATTCCAAA
>JALTZH010000119.1 GCA_027051265.1 archaeon
CCAATTATATATTAAAAGAATATATTATATAAATTTTAATCTAGGAGATTGAAACGAAATATTAAAACAAGTAGTTTATTCTATGAATTTTTATTTATGCTCTTTTCAAATTTAAATAAACTTATACCTCTCTGTCCTAAAGAGATTGGTTTTAACATAAATTTTAAATATTAAATATTAAATTATTATGAAGAGTAAACATAGTAAATATAATTTTAAACAAATATTTTTAATACTGACATTTTTGGTATTGATATTATTAGCTGGATGTGCAAAACCTGAAGAAAAAGTAAAGCCCGTTGCAGCTCCTGCAGCAGAGGTTAAAAAGATACCAAAAGAGATTACGATTGGTGTCCTGTTACCATTGACTGGTGATCTTGCTGCTTATGGTAAAAACGTTAGAGAAGCGATACTAATAGCTGAAGAAGATATAAATGATTTTCTAACAAAGTTGGGACTTGATACAAGAGTTAAATTTTTGATAGAAGATACTGAAACAAAACCAACTACAGCTTTGACAAAATTGCAAGCGTTAGCAGCTAAAGGTGTAAAAATATATATAGGACCAATGACTTCTGCAGAAGTTAGAAATATAAAGACATATGCTGATGTGAACAAGTTATTAATAATAAGCCCATCCTCAACTGCAGCAGATCTAGCATTAAAAGGAGATTTTATATATAGAACAGTGCCAGATGATACTTTTCAAGGAAAAGCTATAGCAAAAATGGTAACAGACTACGGTATCAAAAACGTCGTAGTTATTCATAGAGGAGATGCATGGGGAGATGGATTGTACAGAGAATTCTCCAAAAGATTTAAAGAATTGGGTGGAAATGTTATTGAAGCAATAAGATACTCACCTGAAGCAAAAGAATTTTCCGCTGAAGTTAAAAAACTTGCAGATTTAATTTCAGATGCCGTTAAAAAATATGGAGAAGATAAAGTCGCTGTCGTAGCTATAAGTTTCGGAGAAATTGTAACGATATTAAAACAGGCTTCCGGATACGATATACTTATGGAAGTGGTATGGTTTGGTAGTGATGGAACAGCTAAGCTTGATGATGTCGTTAAAGAAGCGGGAAAAGAAGCTTCAGAAGTAAAACTCTATTCAACATTATTTGCACCAACTGAATCTCTTAAATATAAAGAGTTCTACAACAAATTCAAGGAGAAAACAAAATCTGAACCACATGGATATTCCGTTATAGCTTATGATACAGCATGGATCGTTGTTTATTCAATATTGTTAACTCAAAGTACTGATAGTGAGAAAATCGCTAAGATATTACCAGAAGTTGCCAAATCGTTCTTTGGTGCAAGTGGATGGATGCTTCTAAATGAAGCAGGAGACAGAGCTGCTGGAGATTATGATATATGGATGGTTGTTGAAGAAGAAGGAAAATATATTTGGAAGAAAGCAGGTTATTATAGCTCAACAACAGATTCAGTAACATTCCTATCTTAAAAATAATTTTATTTTTTATTTTTTTGATGATTGAAGTAAAGAATTTAACAAAAAAATTCGGTGGATTAATAGCAATAAATAATGTTACGATGAAAATAAAAGATATTACTTTACTTATTGGTCCAAACGGTAGTGGTAAATCAACACTTGTTAACGTTATAACTGGAATATATAAACCAGATTCTGGTCGAATCTATTTTAACGGTATGGATATAACAGATCTAAAACCTTATGAAAGATATAAACTGGGAATAATTAGAACCTTTCAAATTCCACAACCTCTTAGAAAAATGACTGTACTTGAAAACGTTTTGTTTGTATATCCAAATCCCGGAGAAAGTTTTTTAAAGGCTATAAGAAAATCCAGCTGGATGAGTTTTGAAGAAAAACTCGTTGAAAAAGCTTTTGATATACTGAAATTCCTTAAGTTAGATAATGTTTGGGATTTTGAAGCGTATAAGCTAAGCGGAGGTCAACTAAAATTATTAGAGATTGCTAGAGCTTTGATGTGTGATGCTAAAGTTATTCTGATGGATGAACCAATTAGTGGAGTATTACCAAAATTGGCTAGAGATATTTTTGAAATGATAAAAAAGATAAAGAAAAAGTTTAATATAAGTTTCTTAATAATAGAGCATCGTTTAGATATAGCGATAAATCATGTTGATTATGTATATGCTTTATTTAATGGTAAAATAATTTCCGAAGGTACTCCAAACGAAATAATAAACGATAACCGAATTATAGAAGCATATTTAGGTGAAAAAAATGCTTGAAATCAAAAAATTGAATGCCGGATATAGCAAATTACAGGTACTTTTTGATATAAATTTAAAAGTTCATAAAAATCGTATCACGACAATTATTGGCCCTAATGGAAGTGGGAAGTCAACTCTCTTGAAGGCGATATTTGGTTTGGTTGATATTTACTCTGGAAAAATCTTACTGGATGGTAAAGATATAACCAGGATGAAACCTCATGAAAAAGTTAAAGAAGGCATCGTTTATATACCACAAACGGAAAACGTTTTCACAAACCTAACAGTTAAAGAGAATCTAAGAATTGCCGGATATACCATGAACAAACTAGAGCTGAAGAAAAAAATAGATGATATACTCGAACTCTTTCCTGTACTGAAAAAATACATGGAAAAAAAGGTTATGTTCCTAAGCGGTGGAGAAAGACAAATGCTCGCAATTGCTATGGGATTAATAAAAGAACCAAAAATTATTATGCTTGATGAGCCAACAGCAAATCTCTCACCAAAAGTTTCCAAGGAACTCTTTGAAAAAATTTTAGAACTCAAAAATAATAAGGATGTTACAATACTTTTGGTTGAACAAAACGTTAAGAAGGCTCTTGAAATATCGGATTACTCATACGTATTAGTTAGTGGTAGAAAAATTTTCGAAGGAACATCTAAAGACGTTTTAAACAATACGAATATTGGTAAGATTTATCTAGGAGTATCTTGAGTCACAAGATATATAAAAATATAAAATGTGAAAAAGTACAAATAATTAAATATTAATAATTAAATAAATATTAAAAGTTACTTTTCATTCTTATAAGTCTTAACTTTCTGACCTTCACCCCGTACTAAAGTGCGAAAACTTCTTGCAGTCAGGTTTGTAATTCTCTGATACGTAAGACTACGGAATGGGTTAATGTCTGGTTAAACCCTCCTCTCCCGATTTCTCTAAGCCTACATCGTTGTCGATTCGGCTTAGAGAGCATCACTGAGACGAAGATTATATTTAGCGTAGCAATGATGTGGTTGCCCGTGCACTAAATTTTAGGGATTTTGAGTATTTTGGATACGTGCACGGGCTTCTTCCTCAGCCACCTCATGTTTATCAGTGGCTCATTGGGAGCTACATTGACCGCTACCACATGAGCGGCCTTACGAGATATGAGGAATAAT
>JALTZH010000120.1 GCA_027051265.1 archaeon
AAACAATGATTATTATATAAAAATAGTCTAAGCTTATCTCGTTTAAAAAATATTGACTTATAGAGAAAAGTACGAGAAAAATCGAAGCTATGTATAAATATTTGGGAACATGTTTCTTAATGCTCTTTTTATCAAGAATATCATCAATAACATTACCAGTCAGAAATAAATAAGAGGAAGCCAAAAGTGTATAAGAAAATATTTCTAAAAATATATAAAAATTCGATAGAAAATATTTAAGTGAGATATTTAATCCATATAAAAATATTGTAACAGATATTATCAATAATATAAATGTAATTCTATATTCTCTAATGTTCTTAAATAACCATTCCTTTGCATTTCTAATTTCATTAAAAAACTTTTCATCTAGATTTAATGCTCTTAGAATGAGTAGAAATCCAAGAACCATTGCTAATATTCTCCATGCTACTTGTCCTAAAGTACCATACGCCAGTAAAAAAACACCGATTGAAAGTGTTAGTATGAATGAATTCTTTCCCAAAAACGTTTTAATCAAATAGTAATATTTTTCTAATGATTCCTGCTGCTTTACTATAACTCTTTGTACAGATAATATCTTAACACGTGATTGTACTATTGGAATGGAAAACTCATCACCAACACCATCGGAAATAAATATAACGCCATTAGCTTTAAACTTTGACAATACGTATTCTAATTGTGAGGATATATTTCTATCCGCATTTATACCACGGTCTCTATCACCAACTAAAACGGCGATTTCAACATCGTGCTTTTTTTTCATTTCATTATATATTCTTAAAGCTTCGAATAATGCGTTAACATCGGAATCTTTTGGGTCACGTAAAGCGAATTTTATTGCAGTATTTAAAACGTTTTTTTCACCGATTATAGGACCAGGTATTGCTAACTTTTCATATATATCTGCATCTCTATCAATACATAGAATTAAAATCTTTTCTTTCTCCACAAATATATATAAACTATTAACATTTTTAATTTTTTAATAAATCACCTTTCAATATTACTTGTATAATTCTTTCAATACTAATCTTTAATAACTTTTAATACTACTAGTATAACTTAAACTCTCTAGGATTTACATCATTCCTGACCCTGTGGATCTCGAGTCACGAGATATATAATATAGAAATAATAAAAAGATGAAAAGATGTAAAAAATGCAAACAATTAGATATTAGAGGTTAAGGAACCTGAAAATATTGTAAAGTAAATTATTATGAAGGTTGGAATTATTGGATACGGTTATATTGGAAAATTGCATCATATAAAACTTAAAGAACTTGGTATAGATGAGATTTATGTATATGATATAAATTACGAAAACTTAAAATATGCGGAAAAAAATGGTGCTAAAATTGTTAACACGTTAGAAGAATTCAGACGCTGTGATAAGGTTATCGTTGCTACACCAACAGATACGCATTATGATGTATTAAAGAAAATTATATATTTTAATTTAGATATACTTTGTGAGAAACCTTGTTGTAAAAATATAAAAGAATATTTAAAAATTTATAAATTAGCATCTAACAAAGAAAATTCTTTCTTCATTGGATATACGGAATTTTTCAATCCAATTATTGATAGGATTAAAAAGATTGTTGACAAACTTAAAATATATGCTATAGAATTTATAAGAATAGGACCAAAACCAACGGATAGATATCTCGATCCATCACCAATACGAGACTTAATTCCACATGATCTTGCAGTGATGGATAAACTTTTTGGTTTGGAGAATTTTAAAAGAGAATTTTGGATAGAAAATCGTAACCAATATGATTATGGAAAACTAATTTTAAGAGGTAATTTTATAGTTGATATGACTGCAGGTAGATTACAAACGATTAAAAAAAGAGAGATTAAAATATATACTGATAGATTTACTTTAATAGGAGATACTATAAGTCAACGAATAAGAATATATGAAAACGTTGATTATGTGATTGAAAACGATACATGGAAAGACATCTCAGCAAGATATGATCTTCTTATAATTAAAGAGGAACCTTTAAAAATAGAACTAAAAGAATTTTTATACAACACAAGTAATTATAACTTTTTAGAACTCGGTTTAAAAATATGGAAAATATTGGATTTCTTATGAGGTATATCTCAAAAAGGGCAAAAATTGGTAAAATTCTATTTGAGAATACATTTTCAATTTTAGGTAGAAGTATTGTTGAAGATTTTGTATATATCGGTAATAATGTAATAATAGGATATCCAGTTAGAAAAAAAATATTAAATCTTAAACATAAAGGTATAAATATCTTAGATAAAATTAGTAATGGAAGTATCATAGGTAAAAATACTATTATTAGAACAAATTGTATAATATATGAAAATGTATATGTTGGAGAAAATGTTGAATTCGGACATAACGTTATCGTTAGAGAAAATACCAGAATTGGTAACAAGACAAAAATAGGTACAAATACTATTATAGATGGCAATGTTAAAATTGGAAACAACGTTAACATACAATCCTCTTGCTATATCCCTCCTAAAACAATAATCGGAAACAATGTATTTTTAGGACCTTGTGTTGTAATTACGAACGATAAGTATCCGCCAAGTACAAATTTGAAAGGTGTTATTATTGAAGATTCCGTAGTAATCGGTGCTAATGCTGTTTTATTGGCTGGTATAAAAATATGCAAAAACGCTGTTATAGGTGCTGGAAGTGTTGTAACAAAAGATGTACCAGAAGATACTGTCGTTGTTGGAAATCCTGCTAGAAAAATATATAAAAGAGAGGAATATGAAAGAAAAAAGTATTCTCACTTCAATACTAATCTTTAATACTACAAATATTACTTAAACGCTTTAAGTCATGCTTAAATTTCTCATACAAATATTATTTTTTAATATTATGTAAATAACAGTATATAATTTTTTTGCTTTTGATGTTAACTTTATCTTTATTTAATGCGGGCTAGGCCGGGGGGGTAGCGGTCCCCTGTAACCCGCAAATCCGCTAAGCGGGGGCCGAAGCTGGGGGGAAGATGAGTAACACCGAGATAACATCCTAGACTCGTCTATGAACTCCCGTCCTGCAGGGCAGCCGTGCTGTACCGCTCTCTGGAGAGAGAGCTGGTACAGCTTAGCCCGCCGAACCCCACGAGGCCCGGAAGGGAGCAGTGGTAGGCGGGAGGTCTGCGCTTGCAGGGGTACGGGAGAGAGATTGAGTCTAGGAAATGTTATCTCGGTGTTGCTCATCGACTCTCCAGCGTGCCCGCATGCCGGGGTCGCCTAGCGGCTAGGGCGCGGGCCTGCTAAGCCCGTGGGGCGTTTGCCCCGCGCGGGTTCGAATCCCGCCCCCGGCGTTATATATTTTTATAACTTTGATAATATA
>JALTZH010000121.1 GCA_027051265.1 archaeon
GTCCATGATAAAATCCAAAGGATTTAAGGTTCGTGTTATAAATATAGGTAAGATATTCGAGCTTAAGTTTAAGAATAAATTCATTGCAAAAATTTTTGGAAGAGATTATTTCATACTCATCTGTGAGGTGCTCAAATGATGAAACAGTCTCTCTTATTGTTTTTAACTATCTTAATAATAATCCTTCCGATGTGTATTAAGGAAGAAACTAAAGATGTTGGTATCAAAATTGTAGATACCTTAGGTAGAGAAGTATATCTAAAGAAAGTACCGGTTGAGAGAATTGTTATAACGTTTAACGTTGAAGAATTAATAGCAGTTGGTGGAGAGGAAGTTTTGAAGAAGATTATTGGTTGGAGTAGATATTATTGGGAAGGTAGAAGACCAACTGTTTGGAAGGTATATACCGAGAGATATCCTTGGTTAAAGAAGATAGAAGATGTTGGATATCCATGGAAAGGTGACTTTAACGCAGAGAAGGTTATAAAATTAAAACCGGATGTTGTAATAATGTCAAAGGAACAATACAAATATGTAAAGGAAGATATTAAGCGATTAGAAGATGCAGGAATTCCGGTAGTATTTATAGATTACTACGAACCATTTAATATAACGATGCATGAGAAGAGTACGTATATTCTTGGAAAAATATTGGGAAAGGAAGATCGAGCTAAAGAGCTTATAAAATTTTATAAATCAAAGGTATCCAAGGTTTTAAATGAACTTAGAAAAATTAAAAAGAAACCAAATGTTTTACTTTTGGGAAAGAGTTACATAAGCTACGGTAGAAACCATTATAGAGGAAAAATGATAGAAATTGCAGGTGGAAATAACGTTGCAGCTAGAGTTCTTGAAATGTCTGGAGAACTAAATCCGGAATTCATAATCAAGGAGAATCCCGATATAATAATATTCATAGGAAAGGTTGGTTGGAATGTTGACTTGGGATATAGCATCGATAGGAACATATCGAAGAAAGACTTAGAAGAGCTTATTAGTAAGAAACCATGGAACATGCTTAAAGCAGTTAAAGAGAAAAAGGTATGCGCCATTCATATATATTTCGTTCATGGACACATCTTCGATTACATAGCACTTGAATACTTTGTAAAATGGTTCCATCCAAAAATTTTTAATCATATAAATCCGGAAAATGATTGGAAGGAGTTTCATGAAAAATTCTTACCCGTTAACTATTCCGGAACATGGGCTATATGTATGGAGTAGTTTATAAAAAACTTTCAAGAAGAAGAATATATGTAACTATTCTTTTATCAGTTCTTTTACTATTTTCATGTTCATTAAATCTATATTCAGGTAGTATAAAATTATCCATAGATGAAATATTTGATGGCTTATTCTTAAAGGATTATATTCTAAGAGAAATTGTTTGGGAGATTAGAATTCCATGGGTTCTAATGTCAACATTTGTCGGCGCATCACTTGCAGTCTCAGGATTACAGATGCAGAACATCTTGAATAATCCATTAGCTAGTCCATATACTTTAGGAATATCTTCAGCTGCAGGATTTGGTGCAGCATTATCTTATGTATTTGGAGAAAGATATATAAAGAGCATATCACTGGATATACTTGTTACCATTTCTTCCTTTATTTTTGCATTCCTCTCATGTCTATTAATATTGTCCATAGGAAAAATGAAAGGTTTTTCAAGTGAAACTCTAATTTTAGGGGGAATTGCTATATCATTTCTGTTTCAATCCCTATTAGCGTTAGTCAAATATAATGCGAGTGAAGAGGCATTGCAAGCAATAACGTTTTGGTTATTTGGTAGCTTATCCAAATCGAGTATTGAAAAAGCATTAATTATTATGTTTATATTAATTTTATGCATGATATATTTATTTAAGAACACTTGGAAAATAGCCATGCTTAGAATGGGAGATGATGTTACGAAATCAATGGGTATTAACCCAGAAGTTTTAAGGATTAAATTGCTTATTATAGTTTCAATATTAACCTCTGTATCAATATCATTCGTTGGAATAATAGGTTTTATTGGTCTTGTTTCACCACATATTGCAAGAATGTTATTGGGAGAAGATCAGAGATTCTTAATAATTTCATCAGCAATCGTTGGAGCACTGGTATTGAATGTGAGTGCAATATTAAGTAAAGAAATATTGAAAGGAGCATTAATTCCAATAAATATAATAACATCACTATTTGGAGTACCATTCTTCTTATATTTGGTTATAAAGGGAAGGAGAGGTTATTGGTGATTGAAGTATTAAACTTAACGTTTAGTTATGGTAATAAATTTTCGTTGAAAAATATATCGTTTAAAGCATATCCTGGAGAAGTTTTATGCATTCTTGGCCCTAATGGTTCCGGAAAAAGTACTCTACTAAAGTTGATTTCAGGTATTTTAAAGAAAGATAATGGTAAGATTTATATGTCTGGTAAAGATGTGGATTTTGTTGATAAGGAATTTTTGAACAAAAATATAAGCTATTTACCTCAAGATTTATATATACCGAGTATTTTAACAGTTTATGAATTTATCTTGCTTGGACTTTCTAATAATTTAGGATTAAGAGTTAAGGATGAATATTTAAAAGCTGTAGACGATATAATTAAAAAATTAGACATTGAAAATCTAGCCGAAAGATATATTGACGAAATAAGTGGTGGTCAGAGAAGAATTGTTGAAATAGCATGGTGCTTAGTTAAAAAACCAAGGATATTACTATTGGATGAACCAATATCCGGATTAGATATTAGAAATAAGATTAAAATCATGGAAATTATAAGAAGAATTACTATTGAAGAGAAAATTACAACAATTGTCGTTCTACATGATTTAAATATGGCATTAAGATTTTCCGATAGAATAATATTACTATCAAATGGCAGAAAAGTATTTGAAGGAAAACCTGAAGTGTTTATAAATATTATTGGTGAAATTGAAAAACATTACAAAATATGTCTAGAATATAATATAAATGAGTTTCTATATATTATTCCGATCAATTATAAATAACAATTGGTAAGAATTTTATTAATAACATACTTTCATCTCTTTTATAGCTTAAACCTGTGGGCAAATATGATTTTATCAAAAAATATATCATTAATCTTTCAATACTACTAGTATAACTTAAACCATTATATTCACTTTCAACATGCCTCGGACCATATCTAGCCTTTCAATACTACTAGTATAGCTTAAACACCCCATCAACTCTATTATATATCTGCACTGCATTAACATCCTTTCAATACTACTAGTATAGCTTAAACGTTATACCTGATTTTGTGAAGCCAATAAACATCGCTCTTTTCACTTTCAATACTACTAGTATAGCTTAAAC
>JALTZH010000122.1 GCA_027051265.1 archaeon
AATTAAGATTTCTCTTAATGTCAGCAACATTTCCTAAGGCAATCGTTAAATTCATAAAGAAGGAAATTCCAAACATATCTGAAATAAATCTTATGCATGAATATAAAAAGAATAGAAGGGTTCTCTTTAAGTATTTTGAAGAAGATATAGTAGATTGGATTCTAAACAATAACATACCAGCTAACAAAAAGGTACTAATAATATCGAATATCGTAAGAAAAGCACAGGAAATATACAAGATTTTAAAAAATCGTTATAGTAATCGTAAGGTTGAAATTCTTCACTCAAGATTCATGATTAAAAATAGAATGGAAAAAGAGAGAAAATTGAAAGATGTGGATATTCTAATATCAACACAAGTATCAGAAGTCTCTCTCGATATGTCCTTCGAGTTTTTAATAACGGAACTTTCGACAATACCTTCTCTCGTTCAAAGATTTGGCAGGGTAAATAGATTTGGAAGAGTAACTAATAATGTAAATTGTTATATATTTAAGCCTAAAGAATATGATAAATTAAAGCAGAGATATGTTCCATATCCATATGATGTTGAAGAAATGGAAATCTCGGAAAGCATAATTAAAGATTTATCTGAAAAAGTTAAGAACGAATATCAACTCATTCAAGCTTTAAATGATACTTTCACTTATGAAAAATTCGTTAGAATTTTAAAAAAGAGAATAATGAACGGATTTAATATAGAATTGTTATTAAAAGAATGGGAGAATATGTTTGAGTATTTTTTCACGGCGTTATCTGATAATCAGAGAGAAAGAGAAATTACTGATGTATTATTCGATTTAAGAAATAGAACAAATGTTTTATGTTTACTCGATCCATCGATGATTGATGATGAAGATGTTCTGGATGAATATACAAATATACTAAACCAATGGGATAAAAAAATGAGTTTTGAAGAAAGAGAAAAACTCTATATGAAGCTGAAAAGTTTTCTTATACCAATACCAATTTATCTTATCAGAGGTAACATATATTTGGAGAAAGGTTTTCCTATTTTAAGATTAAAGAATTTCAGATATTCTAAGGAAATCGGTCTATATGATACGGAAAGGGAAGAAGATATTTTCCTATAGAAGAATAAGACTAGCAAGAGAAAAATTTGTTTGAGAAGGATATCTTCTGATATCAAAATTTTTACTGGTATATAAGTATCATGTTTTAGTAGCAGAAGAACTGATCAGCTTTTGTTTTTAATCGTTTTATATATTTAGTTATGTTTAAAAGGATTTTGGACGAAAAATTTATCGAAAGTAGCTTTATAGTGTTGTTCTTCAATTTTCTTGTTGGTGCTTTAAATTACGTTTATCAAATGATTATCGGAAGAATATTAAGTCCCGAAGAATTTGGTGCTTTTATCTCTCTTGTTTCAATAACGTATTTTTTGGGGATACTTTCGATGACGATAAACATAAGTATAACAAACATAGCTTCAAAACTTATAGCTGAGAATAAACCGGTTTATGGTTTAATAATATATTCGATGAAAAATTTGATTAGAATTGCTATGATTTCTACGCTCCTATTCTTTCTAGCATATAAACCTATAAGTTCTTTTTTAAAGATATACGAGTTCGAATATTTCGTTACAATATCTATAATCCTTTTTATTGGATTTTTGTTACCAATATTTTTAGGGATACTTAGGGCTATGTATAAATTTTTTGAAATAGGCATTTTTAGTACTATAGCATCTCTTACCAAGTTGATTTTAGGGATTTTTCTAACAAAATTTTTAAAGGTGCTTGGCGCATTAATAGGATTCGTTTCATTTGGATTGGTATCGATAATTCTTTCATCATTATATGTCTTTAAAAAGATAAAAAAAGAAATATATTATGAAAATTTCAAAATACTTTCCTATTCTATCCCAGTTTTGGTTGCGAATATTTTTCTAACATTTCCTTCAAATATAGATATGCTTATAGCTAAACATATTCTATCAAACTACGAGGCTGGAATATATGCTAGCTTAACAATCTTTGGAAAAATCGTTTTCTTCGTTTCTTATCCAATCGCTTCCGCATTGTTTCCTTATGCATCAAGATTATACTATGAGAAAGGAAATTACATAAAAGTTCTGCTTCAATCAATCCTTATAGCTTCTCTTCTCGCATCACTTGTTATCTTTGTTTACTGGAAATATCCAGATATCGTTATAAAAATATTCAACGAAAAATATAAGGAAGCAACGAATTATCTTCTAAGCTACGGAGCTGCTATGATGTTCTTCTCCATTTCAGCTTTGTTCCTGAATTTTTGTCTCGCTATAAGATATTATGCCCAAGTAATAATTTTTTCCTCGATCGTTTTATCTTATATCATTCTTATATACTTCTTCAGCAAAAATATATATGATATCGTTACTCTATTCCTTCTCGGAAATTTCATACTATTCCTTATAAGCTTCTTCTCTCTGATTATCCTTTGGAAAAAACATTCAAATTTGTAAGAAAAAATTATAAACTTCATGAATTTAAGAGAACTTAATAAAATATTTGAAAAAAATAAGAATTTTTTAGAAAAGGCAAAATGGTATATCTCTGATCCTCTTTCTTTTAAGTGGTGGGGAAATGCAGAGAATGCCGAAGAAGTCTTCATATCTGCGATACTTGTTCAAAGATCAAAATGGGAAACCGTTGAAAGAATTCTGAAAAAATTAAAAAAGAAAAGATTAATAAACTTAAAGAAATTAGCAAAAATAGAATATGATAAACTTGAAGAAATTTTAAAACCTATAGGTTTAAGAAAAGTAAAAGCAGCAAGAATTATAAATTCTGCAAGAAAAATAACTGAGATCAATGGTCTTGAAAGGCTTAGAGAATATAAAAACGTTAGAAAGTTTTTACTCTCACTTGAAGGTATTGGAAAAGAAACAGCTGATAGCATTATGTTATTCGCATTAAATATCCCAACATTTCCAGTTTCAAATTATGTTAAAAGAGTTTTAAATAGAATGGGTATTACTTCCGAAACGAGTTATGAAAAACTTAGAAATAAAATAGTTAGAGAACTTAATAAAGATCTATACGAATTAAAACTTTTATATGCAGGTATTACATCTGTAGGAAGAATTGCATGTAAGAGAGAACCTATATGTAAAATTTGTATACTAAAAGAAACTTGTAAATTCTCAAACTTTTCCTTGATCTAAAACTTGATTTAAAAAATTATATTATGTTCTTGCATCTTAAAATAGATAAGAGCTAAATCTTTTCCACTTTCCATACGGTTCCAAATTTTGTATCCTCAAGAATTAGTCCGTATTTTTTTCTTATATAATCTCTAATTTGATCTGCTTTTTTGA
>JALTZH010000123.1 GCA_027051265.1 archaeon
GAGTTTATCAACGTTTTTAACAAGTTTTTGAACATTTTTTTCATCACGATTTTTATTCAAATTTTTCTTATACTTATTCATTAGATTAAACAATCGATTTATTCTTCGCCTTTTTTTATCCATATCCCTGTAAATTTCTCTTATCTTCTCTCTATATTTTTCCACATAATTTTTATGTTTCTGATAGAAATCCTTTATTTTGTATGATAGTTCTTCGAACTCATTAAATATGGAATCGAATGTAACAGTTGCGTTTGGGAAATTTTCGAGAAATTCATCTATCTTATCTTCAAGCTTTTTTATATCTCTTATAATGCTTTCTACATACATAATCATTCCTCTAATTTTTTAGCATCTAAAAAGTTAATCTTGTTCAAGTATAATGCGCTACCTATTACTACTCCAAAAGCTCCAAGCTTTTTTACTTTCATAATATCTTCAATACTACTTATCCCTCCAGATATAATTATTCGTTTATTGCTCATATATATTGTTTTTTTAATAAATTCCTCGTTTATTCCTGATAGTTTCCCTTCAACATCTATATTTGTAACTAATAATTCATCTACATCATATTTGTTTATAAGATTCTCCAACTTATAATTTGTCAACTTTCTCCACCCTTGCTTGGTTACGAATCCTTTTTTAACATCTAAAGCAACGATTATTCTCTCACTACCGTATTCCTTTACCAGTTTGGAAACAATATCTTTCTTCTCTATAGCTAGTGTTCCTAAAATTATCTTCTGGATACCACGATCGAGTAATTCTTTAGCATCCTCATATCTTCTTATACCACCACCAAATTGGATTTTAGCAAATTTAGAAATTTCTTCAACGATCTTCTGGTTTTTTCTTACTCCTTCTATTGCACCGTTGAGATCGATAACATGTAATCTCTTAGCATTTAATTCAACCCATCTTTTTGCAACTCTTATAGCATCTTCTTCTTCGTAAATTTTTTTTCTCGGATCTCCGGAAACAAATCTAACAACCTTTCCGTTGTACAGATCTATGGCTGGAATTACTATAAACTTCATAATATTAAGTAAGAAACCCTATATTTTATATCGAAGCAATGCACCAATACCACCAAAAGCTAAGAATTGCATACCTTCATCTGTTTCAGTTGAGATTATTTCAACTTTAGCACCAGTTTTTTCCGAGAGTTCAGATAATTCTTCGATTAGAGTTTTATAATCTTCTATTTCAAGAGTGGTGTTTTGACATTTGATACATCTTTTTCCAGCGATTTCCTTTTCCAGCTTCTTAATATCTTCGATTGTTTCGAAATATTCGTAACCACAATTCCTACAGGAAATTTTAACCCTATACTTTTCATATTTTTCAGAGATAAGAACGATATCTACACAACCGTTTTCTATAGCGTTACGTACTTCTTTTTCACCATATATAGCAAGACCATCTTTAACAACTTCCTCCAGAAATTTTCTCACAAGTCTTTTTTCCTTATTTATTTCCTCTTCCTTTAATATCTTCTCAGCCTTATCAACAAGCTCTCTAATACCATATTCATCCGTATATGAAGTATCAACTACATCTAAAACCTTTTTTGTCAATTCTCCAAGATAACCTTCCTTAACAAAGAATTCTTTTGTTGGTCCAGGACCACCGATTATTATACCTTTAAGATTTTCTATCGAATTGAATATTTCCTTCGCTTTCTCAGCAACTCTTTTGAAATACTCATGAGCAGCTTGTTCTATTAATCTTTCAAATCTTCTTTGTGATTGTCCTCCTTTACCATGCTTTCTTGGAACATTACTTTCGATATGCTTTACAATTGATATGTTTTTTCCTTTCAAAATAGCAATGGTAGCTTCGCCTCTATCTATTACAAGTAACCCATACGCATCTCTTTTGTATGTTAACATTTGCTTTAAAGGCTCTAAGAAAAACTTCGAATCACATCTGTATATAAAACTGTTAATTTTATCTATAGGTTCAAGAAGATATATCTCCAATTTTTCTTTGTTATTTTCAGCTATTGTACCTGCAAATATTACGAGACCATTTTTTGGCGGTTTGTTTATCAACTTTAACCTTTGCATTATTGAAACAATTGCTGACTGAACGTTTTTTCTAGTTCTTGGAGATTTAATATTACCTGCTTGAGAATATTCCTCCTTAAGATAATTCATGACATCGGCTATATTTCTTTCTGGTGGAATATATAAACTTATAAGTTCTGTTCCTTTTCCTGTTTTCCTTTCTAAGAATTCCAGATGCTTCTTAAATAAATATAGTTTAACACTATCGCTCATAATAATAAACCTTTATAAAATAATCAATTTTAACATTGAAACTTATAATTCGAGAATTATTGGACCTTTTTTCTTTAAAATTTCTTTAGCAGAGCCTTTATTAACAGAGATTTCTACGAAATCGTTACTTCCTATTAAACATACGAGTTCCTTTTCTCTTGCATAACCATAGGTTTTTACAAATCTTATCTCGTAAACATTTTCATCCTTTATTAATCTTAAAGATTCTCCGTATTTGATGTTTAAAAATTTTGAAGGAATATTTGTTATCGCATTTCCGAAATCATCAAAATATACTATTTCTCCGTATATTTTTCTTCCTCTTTTTTTGGCAAGGTTTAAAACTCTTACGATATCTTTCGATTCTTTTCCAAAATCTCTTAAACATGCACCTTTTGAAATGTAAGCAGCAATTGGTGCAAAGATATCTCTTGCATGAAAAGTATAAGAAGCGTTAAACAACTCATGATCTATTTCTATAACTTTTTCCACGTTTTCTACCAAACTAAATATACCATTATCTGGTCCTATAAAGTAATAATCCCTAGTTTTAATAATAACTCCTCTTCTTTCAGTTCCAACTCCTGGATCAATTACCACAAGAAATATCGTACCATGAGGAAAATATTTATACGATGAATATAAAACAAGTGCCGCTTGTCTTATATCAAATTTCTCTATTCCGTGAGTTATATCCACTATGTTTACGAGAGGATTTATCTTCAAGATTACTCCTTTAATAATTCCAACATATTCACTGTAACCAAAATCTGTCATTATGGCAATGATTTTCATAAATATAGGAAGAATATTAATGCGTTACCTTTATATATTCAATTTTTTTCTTTATATATTTAGGTGATTTTATGAAAATTAGAAAAATTGGTAGTGTATTAGCTGCAACCATGTTTTTAGGTGCAACTCTAGGAGTTGCAATGTCTCAAGGAAAAATACATGGTACTCTTAAATCCGAATACCTAGCAAAAGATGGAGAACCAATGGCTCAACTCGTCGTTGGTAAAGA
>JALTZH010000124.1 GCA_027051265.1 archaeon
GACTTTTTGAGATGCATTATGAGTTAGAGGATTTAAAAAACGTTATATCAAAATCGTTAAAAGTAAAAGGATTAGAAGAAACCAAAAGGTTGATAGAAAAATATAAAGATTCTCATCCAATTTTAAGTTTCGTTAAAGATATAAAGGGAAAAAAACTTATATTGAAATTTGATGGTAATGATGTTGAAATAGAACTCGATAAAAATATCATGGATGTTGCCAACGTTTTTTATGAAAAATCTAAAAAAGCTGGAGAAAAAATGAAAACCGCCCTAGAATTTATAAGAAAAACAAATGAAGAGATAAGACTTCTAAGAAAGGAAAAAGAAAGAAAATATTTTGAAGAAATAAAAAAGATATTACCGAAAAAGAGAAAAATCGTTAAAAAAGAATGGTATGAAAAGTTTAGATGGTTTATAAGTAGTGATGGATTTCTAGTAATTGCTGGTAGAGATGCTAAATCAAATGAAATAATAGTTAAACGATATATGGAAGATCACGATATATATGTACATGCTGATTATTATGGAGCTGCTAGTGTTATTATAAAAACAAAGGGTAATATTGTACCAAAAACAACTATAGAGGAAGCTTTTGACTTCGCCGCTTCTTATTCTAAAGCATGGAAAGATGGATTTTCGTATATAGACGTTTATTGGGTTCATGCAACTCAAGTTACGAAATCTCCACCTCATGGTGAATATATAAAAACTGGTGCTTTTGTAATAAAGGGTAAGAGAAATTATGGTAAGGGAAAATTAAGACTATGTATTGGCATTAATATAAACGAAAACGGTTTTAAAATTTTATCAGCACCTGAATCTGTCGCAAAAAAAAGGTTCGATTATTATGTAACAATAATTCCCGGAAGACAAAAACCAAAGAAAGTTGCAGAAATTATAAAAGAAAAATTTATAAATTACCTAAGGAAAAGAAATGTTGAAATTGATGAGGATGATATAAGTTTAGATGAAATACTTAAACATATACCCGGTGAGAGTGATATCTTATGAAATATTCTTGTAATAACTCAGTAACCGTTAAGTTTTGCTGCAAATAGCTTAATCGTTAATCTTGCAAATGATTTCATGCTTATTTTTTACTTCTACCAATTAATAATAATAGAGTTTTTTACCTGTTACTTATTTATCTAACAGTTTCCTTACAGAAAAATTTTATAAGTAGTAGGATAGAGAAAAAGAATGAGATGAGTATCATATTTTAATTAGAATTATTATTTTTAATGTATTTTATTTAAAAATGGAAATCTTTACGATAAGTGGTTATGAAGAAGTTGGAAGAAACATGACATGTATAGAAGTGTCTGGAGATAGAATAATACTAGATATGGGTATAAGAGTTGACAGGATCATGATACATGAAGATATAGATATTTCCAAGCTAAGTAAAGAAGAACTGGTAAAAAAAGAAATTATACCAGATGATTCTTATATACATACAGCAAAGGCAATAATTATTTCACATGGCCATCTTGATCATTACGGAGCAGTTTCTCTATTGGCATCAAAATATCATGCACCAATTATATCGTTACCATTTACTCTAGAATTATGTAAAATGGAAAAAGTGAAAAACGATTTATATAAAATCGATTACGGAGATATAATTCAGATAGGTAGAAATGTAAGTGTTGAATTCGTATATGTTACGCATAGTATTCCTCAGACAGCAATTGTTGTTTTACATACAAGTGAAGGTAAAATAGTTTATGCATGTGATTTTAAATTCGATGACACTCCAACATTAGGAGAAAAACCTGATTACGATAGATTAAAAGAGGTGGGGAGAGAAGGAGTTAAACTGCTAATTGTTGAAACAACAAGAATTGAAGAATATGGAAGATGTCCTTCTGAAAAAATTATATATCATATGATTGAGAACATTGCGAATAAATTAGGTGATAAAGGAATAATTTTCACAACATTCTCATCTCATATTGAAAGAATAAACAATCTTATCCAAATACTTAACAAAAAACAAATAGATAGAAAAATTTTAATATTGGGAAGAAGTATGGAAAGATATCTAGAAGCTGCAATTGAATCCGGTTTAATAGATATACCTGAGAACGTAAGTATATTTGGTAAATATGAACAGATTGTAAATATCTTAAAGGAAGTTAGAAGAAAAAAGGATAAATTCATTCTCATAGTAACAGGACATCAAGGAGAAAGGGATGCTGTATTAACAAGAATTGCAAATGGAAAATTACCTTATAAAATAGAAAAAGGAGATGAAATTTATTTTTTAGCAGGTACAATACCAAATCCCCTTAACGTTGCACAAAAGTATACTCTAGAAACAAAACTGAAAATGCAAGGAGCAAGAATATTTAAGGATATACATGTTAGTGGTCATGCTTATAGGGAAGATCATAGAGATTTGATTAGAATTCTAAATCCGGAATATATAATACCATGTCATGGTGACCTAAAAATGATCTCCAGCTACGTAGAACTTGCTGAAGAGGAAGGTTATAGATTAAACAAAGATATATTTATACTTAGAAACAGGCAGGGGAAAAGAATTGAATAACGTTTTAAAGTTTGTTGTGATATTTTTCATATCCATTATCTTATTTGGATTTATATTCGTAATATATTTAGAGAAAAAATATAAGAAAACTGAAGAAAAAACTTTTGAAGAAAAATTCGAAAGAGCTATTGAAAGATTGATCGAAATAACCAGAATAATATCCTCGTGTGAAAATCTTAGCGAATTTAATAGAGTTTTAATCTGTGCCAATGAAAAAATCTCCAAGAAATTTATAGATAAAAACATCGTTGTTTTGGATGAAAACTATACAAGAAAAAGCGATGAAGTAATAATTAGATATAATCGTAAGAAATTTAATTATAAAATAATAATTTATAAATCCAACATAATAATTGATGATTATAAATATATTAATTTTTATATAAATAAAGATGTAGAAATATATGGTTTGATTGGTAATATAAATAAAAGTTTATGTGAAAAACCTGTAAAAAGATCTGATTATTTCATAAACGATGAAATTAGAAGTATTGGAGTTGAAGGATTATTCTTACAAACCATTGCTAGAGGAATAGATAAAGGATTTGTGAAAATAAAAGGGACTATATCAAAAAAGAACTCATGTATATATATTAAAAACATAAAATCTGTTGAGATACTAAACATAACAAAACCAAGTTTTATCCTAAACATATTTGTTAAAGATAATAAATTAGTCATAGTAACACCACATCCGGGACATAGATTAATGTTTGAAAATTATACATATAGGAATGGTATTCATAAAAT
>JALTZH010000125.1 GCA_027051265.1 archaeon
GTAGCTATGATAAACTCACCGCTTTGATTTATAGCATAAAGCTTTAATCCTGTTAAATTTTTATAACCATCATTTATGATATATATTCTGTTCAAATCTGTATCAACGTGATATATTCTTATGTTCGAAACAAGTTTTTTCATCTCCTTTTCAACTAAATACATTTCCTTTGAAACTTTTTGCTCCTTATATGAAACGTACCACGACTTAAATAAGATAAACATGGAAACTGCTATGACAAGTAACAGTACTGTTGCAATTACTGGAGATAATCCTTTCTTCATAAAAAATTTATAAAACGTTTACGAAACCTAGAATTAAAAAATATATTACGGATCAACATTCTTTAAGAATTCTTTAACCATTTTTCTCAAATCATTAATATCGCTTTCGTTTATGATTATATAATCGGCCAACGCTATTAAATTACCTATACCATAAGATAATTCTCTAAGATCTCTTGAAAGGAATTCCTCATATGTTTTTGGATCATCTTTTCTTTTTCTTTTTAATATTCTTTCAAATCTCGTTTTTGGTGAGGAATGAACAGCCAGAAGTATTACGTTATTAAATTTATTCCTTAAAAAGTTATATTCATCTAAACTTCTTAAGCCTTCAATAGCTATTATCTTGACATTTAGTTTCGTATTCTTTATTTTTTCGTAAGTTAATCTAGCCACTATATCTTTACCGGATTCACATCTTATCTTTATGCTAAAATTTCCGAGATTCTTTAAATCAATATTTCTCTTCAGAGCTTCTTCCCTTAAAATATCACCCATCTTTATAACTAGAATTCCATTTTCTTCCAAAAATTTTGATACTAAAGATTTTCCAGAAGCAGGCATTCCCGTTATTAATATAACCTTCATAAAGTGTTGGAAATCTTTATTAAATCAAATTATTTTAGTATTAGAAAAATAATTTTTTGCTCCGTTGTAAGATTAAGCTATTGTTATAACGAAAGTTTATTATTTATTAAATAAATAAAATTAAGAAATTTTATCTCTTCCTTTACTTGGTATCGTTTTTTTTTTCCTTCTTAATTTTGTTAACGAGCATTTTCATTGCTTCCTTTATATATTGCTTTTATATAATCTCAAATTCTAAATCCTTACGTTGCAAATAATAACACTTGCTTGATTTTTAGTAGGGAGAGAAGATTACGTTAATGTATTAATGTATAAGATTAAGATATTTAAAGGTTACAGTGTTTCTTCCTGTTATAAGTAACGAGGTTTCATATTACAAATTCTCAATTCTTAATGAAATAATATCTTATTATGATAGAAAAAGTTGAAGATACGTATTGTGAAGCGTTTGATGGTTATTTCTGTAGATTAATAATAACTGCTAAGAATGAAAAATATTTAAGAAAAGCAGTAATTGGAGCTACTGCATTACCAAGTAGTGTTTTCGGAAAATCTGAAGCTGGTATAGAAAAATTTTTAAAAGAAGATGAAACACCGGATGGAAGGGTAGGTGCAATTATACAGATATGGGTTGCATATAAAAGAAATTGTTGGAAATTATTACAAGAAGAATTAGGATGGAGAATTAGACAAGGGGTTCTTGTTGTTCCTACAACTCGTGTCTTTAATGCTATGGATTCAGGTGATTTAATTGATACATGGATAAAGATAGGAAGATGTGGAGATGGATATGAGTTTGAGGAGTATAGATTTGGTAGAAAAATGATCAACATTCCTATAATGTTTGGAGAATTTCTTATTGAGAGATATATATATGCGAGACAAGGAATAATGGGTGGTAACCTGTGGTTTATGTGTAAGGATGAAGATTCTGCACTTAAAGTTTCGGAAAAAGCTTTAGAAGCAATAAAAGATATGGAAGGTATTATAACTCCATTTGATATATGTTCCGCTGGATCAAAACCCGAAACGAAATATCCAGATATTGGTCCAACAACAAATCATTATTACTGTCCAACACTAAGGAATAGAATTCCGGATTCTAAAGTTCCTGAAAATGTTGGTTCAATTCCTGAGATCGTAATTAACGGCATATCTTTGGAACATGTAAAGAAAGCGATGAGGAGAGCAATAATTTCAGTAAAAGATGAAGATGGTTTGATAAAAATATCTGCTGGAAATTATGGTGGTAAACTTGGTAAGTATAAAATATTCTTAAGAGAATTAATATGAAATATTATTATGAGGAAATCGTCAAGATTTGAAGGTTTTTATAAATTGAGTATAAATGATCGAATAAATTATGTTAAGGAATTTGCTAATTTATCCGATGAAGAAGTTGAAATGTTAAAAAAAGCATCTCTATCTTTAGAAGAAGCAGATAAAATGATTGAAAACGTTATTGGTATCTTTCCTTTACCTTTGGGTGTTGCAATGAACTTTTTGATTAATGGTCGTGACTATATAGTTCCGATGGCAATAGAGGAACCAAGTGTTGTTGCCGCCGCTTCTCACGCAGCTAAGATTGCAAGAGTTAAAGGAGGTTTTTTAGCAAATGCTGACGAATCAATAATGATAGGGCAGATACAATTTGTTAATGTGAAAAATATATTTGAAGCAAAAATGAAAATTCTTGAAAAAAAAGAGGAGCTTATAAAAATAGCTAATGAAATAAAACCCAGCCTTATTAAAAGAGGTGGAGGTGTAAGAGATTTAAATATAAGAGTATTAGATACAAGAAGAGGAAAGATGTTAATTGTTCATGTTCTCATAAACGTTGTTGATGCAATGGGTGCAAATATCGTAAATACTATATGCGAAAAACTTGCACCATATATTCAAGATATTATAGACGGTGAATATAGATTACGAATAGTTTCAAATTTAGCAATATATAGACTCGCTAGAGCTTATGCCGTTTTTGATAAGGAAGCTGTGGGTGGAGAGGAGATTGTCGATGGAATATTGGATGCCTATGAATTTGCAAGAAACGATATCTTTAGAGCTGTAACTCATAACAAGGGGATATTAAACGGAATTATTGCCGTTGCAACTGCAACAGGTCAAGATACGAGAGCTATTGAATCTGCATGTCATGGATATGCTGCAATGAATGATTATAAACCATTAACACATTATGAAAAGGATGAGCAAGGAAATCTAATAGGATATATTGAAGTACCTTTATCTGTTGGTACTGTTGGTGGTGCAACGAGAAGTAATCCAGTTGCAAGAATTTGTTTAAAAATACTTGGTGTAAAAACTGCGAAAGAACTTGCAGCTGTTATGGCAGCTGTAGGTTTGGCACAAAACTTTGCTGCATTGAGAGCATTGGTTAAGGAAGGAATACAAAGAGGCCA
>JALTZH010000126.1 GCA_027051265.1 archaeon
ATTAAAATAAAAAGATGTGGACCCGCCGGGATTTGAACCCGGGACATTGGCTTGCGAGGCCAACGTCATTCCAGGCTAGACCACGGGCCCTCTATTAAAAAATTATAAAACTATTACTTGCAAAATCTATATTACATAGATAGATATATTTATTTATTCTCTTAATAGCGTTCTTTGAAAATTTAGATTGCTTTCTTTTTTCTAAAAATCATGAAAATTACATCTATATGTGAAAATATACCAATCAAGAATAACATATATAATAAAAGATTTTTATTTAATATTGTCAATAAGCTTCCAATCATTATCAGGAACAATCTTACATCTCTACTCATAAATTTAGGTCTTAGCTTTGTCATATGAGATGTATAACTTATCATTATAGTACCAGAAATTGCTAATGCAAGAATTATCGAGGTTAATAGAGAAAAACCATAAGATATTGCTATCGATGCCATGATGAAAACATCCGCATACCTATCAAGTACAGCATCAAATATTGCTCCGAAACTTGATCTCATTGCTTTTATTCTTGCAACTTCACCATCACATCCATCTATTATGGACGAAATCTGTGCTAAAATTCCTGCCAGTATATATTTTTTAACTAAGAAGAAAACACCTGAAATTATACCAATCATAAACGAAAGTAATGTTATAAGATTTGGTGTAAATACATCATAACGAACAAGAATTTTTGATATTGGTATCGAAATCTTTCTGTTCAGATTTCTGGAAACTATACCATCTTCTTTCTTTATTAAATTTCTTTCTAAGAATTTTTCAGCAACTCTCAAATCATCTTTCGTATCAATATCGAACCAAAAATCTTCAACAACATAATATCCAACACGTTTATCCTTAGATAATTCAAGAATTATATCTGAAATTGATATTTTATATCTCGTCTTCACAAGTTTGTCTATATATGAAAATATATCATATTTACAATAAAAAAATCCAGTATCATAATAATCGTAATCTTTTAATCCTTTTCCTATATTGATAACATCCTCACCTCTAACTTTAACCTTTGTTGCTTCTTCGGCATCATGAACAAATTTACTGACATAGATTGTTGTTCTATTGTGACGTTTAACATCTTCAAAAAACTTATCACCATAATAGTGATCCGACATCAATAAAAGGAAATCACCTCTAACATGGTCTTTTACTAAATAGAGACTATATCCATTTTCTCTTTCAGGCTCTGGATTGTATATCAGTATAATTCCTGAGAATCTCTTTCTGAGATAGTTAGCTATTTCTTTTTTGTGATAGACAACAATAACTCTATAATTTTTAGCTAATAATTTCCTTATAGTATGTTCAATAATAGGTAATCCGAGTAATCTTATCAAAGGTTTTGGAATATTTGTTCCCATTCTTTTTGATAATCCACTAGCTAGTATAACGGCATCCATATAAAGATACCTCCCTTTAATAATATTACTTTACTTTAAAGGATAAAGCTTGAAGGGTATCATAAAAAAGATAAAAATTCTGAACGTTAAATCTCTGCAAAATTTAAAAGTTTATCTTTTTTGTTAGATATCTCATACAAATCCATTACAACTTCCTTAAACTTTTCATAAACGTATTCCTCGTTTATCGTTAGTATTTTTTGATTCAACATTATAACTTTTCCATCTATTATAACAGTATCTATACATGAACTATCCGCAGAATAAATTAAGTGCGAAATTAAATTCGTAAACGGCATCATTCTAGTATTTTTTAAGTTTATAAGAACTATATCAGCTTTATAACCCTCTTTTATTATACCTAAATTTTCTCTCAATACTCTAGCAGCGTTTATCGTTGCCATTCTGAAAACATCCCAAACATTTAGAACCTCTGGATTTCTATACCTATGCTTTTGTAACAATGCTACGAATTTCATTTCCTCTAATAAATTTAAATTGTTATTACTTGCAGCACCATCTGTACCAATACATACGTTAACATTTTCTCTTAACATTTCGTAAATTCTCGCTATACCATTCGCTAGCTTTATATTACTAACTGGATTATGGACAACGGTTACGTTACGATCTTTTAAAATAGATATATCTTTATTCGTTACCCATACACAATGTGCAGCAATAACTCTATCAGATAAGAATTCGATTGAATTTAAATATTCTATTGGTGTTTTACCTTTCTCATCTAGAAACTTTTTAAATTCATCTCTTGATTCCGAAAGATGTGTATGTATTAATAAATCATATCTATCAGCAAGTTCTTTTGTTCTTCTCAATAAATATTCCGAACAAGTATATGGAGCATGAGGTGCGAGAGTTATTTTTACAAGAGAATCGTTGCTAAATTTTTTAATACTTGATTCTGCTTCCTTTATGTATTCTTTAGCTTTATTTTCATCACCGAAATCAAACATGGCAAAAGAGATATAGCCACGTATCCCTATATCTCTACAAGCACGATAGATTTGATCAATATAGAAATACATATCGTTAAAACACGTTGTTCCAGATTTTATCATTTCAATAGTAGCGAGAAGCGTTGAATAATACACGTGATGAGGTTTTAAGTTTTTCTCTATTGGCCATATTTCCTCTTGTAACCATTTCATAAGATTCATATCATCTGCCAATCCTCTGAATAACGTCATCGCCGCATGTGTATGCATGTTTATTAGTCCAGGAATTGCTAACATATTCTTACCATCGATTACAAAATCTGCTTCACACTCTACCTTTTCAGTTATCCTCTTTATAACACCATCTTCTATATGTATTGTTTTATTTTTTAAAACTCTGTTATTAGTTAATACATAGCAATTTTTTATTACAACATCCATATTTTAGGATTAATTTTTAGGTAATTCAACAACAAAAATAGAACCTTTCGGTTTATTATCTTCTACCCAAACTTTACCGTTATGTAATTCTACGATTCTTTTTACGATATTCAAACCTAAACCTGTACCTTTAATACCATTTTTGTTTCTACTTATTCTTTCAAATCTTTCAAAGATTTTTTTCTTATATTCATCTGGAATTCCTAATCCATAATCTTTAACTTTGATTATCGCTTTGTTTCCTTTATCCTCAAGTTCTATTATAACAAAGGAATCATTAAAACTGTACTTTATTGCATTTTCAATAAGGTTGTAAAATACTTCTCTTATTATAGGATTTGCTTTTATTTTTATATCATTACCATAAACTCTAATACTGATATTTTTACTTTTGGAATATTCATTTAATTCATTTAATATTGTTTCAATAAC
>JALTZH010000127.1 GCA_027051265.1 archaeon
CGGGAGGCGTTCAGCTGGCTCTTAAGCTCATCATCGCAGGTAATATTAATGGAAAGGTTAACGAATTTGGGGATTACCCTACACTCGATGCTTTAATCAATTAATGAGCTTGTACGATGATTTTCTGGGGCGATCCATATAGCGCATCTCAACATAAAAAACTACATTAGGTTGACTCATAATAAACTCATGAGCGTGTGTATTATATATGTGTGCCAAAAATATACAACAGCTGGGTGCTGCCTATGGCTGTAGAAAAAATTTTTCTAATTAAGTTTGAGGATAATTTCGAAAAGCTTTTGACACTACATTTTTATGACTCTGAACAATTTATTGAAGAACAATCAGAAGCCATAAAAACTTGGGAAGATGCATGGAGGGAATTGGTTTATTGTATATTGGCTGGCACACAAGTTTCAAACAATATTGTAAAAAAGTCATTTTTTAACTTAATAGAATATTATCCAGAATTATTTGAATTTCCTGTAAATAAACAAAAAATTAATGTGGGCAGGATTTCAAGGATTCTTAAGAGTAGTGGTTATAGGTTTTACAAAACAAAAGCACAAGCTATTCAAAATGCACATGAGTATTTCGATAAAATAGTCGCTGATTACTCTGATATATCTTTTCTCGATTGGTATGACGTACGATTAAGATTAATAAAAAATGTAAAAGGCATTGGAAATAAAATAGCTTCTCACTGGCTCAGAAATATAGGGTTTAACGTGCCTATTATTGACGTCCATGTCAGAAGGGTTCTTGGATGTGCAGGACTGATTGATAGAAAATATTCAAAATATCAAATAACCGACATGGAATACTGGAGATTAGAGAAAAAAGTAATAGAAATTGCCAATAGATATAATATTAGTGTTTCAAAACTTGATTATATCTTATGGAAGCATGGTCGAGAGTTTTGCATCCATAATATGTGTTCATTATGTCCGTTATCTTTTTAAATACTAAAAATAAGATTTTAATTAAATGTATAAAGTAACTATCTTACTTTCGGGGGGTATAGATTCAACAGTACTTTTGGCTCTATTAAATGATCAAAATATAGAATGTTATCCGCTCTTCGTTGATTATGGACAAGTAGTTGCAGAAAGAGAGAGAAAAGCTTCTAGAGCAATTTGTGCATATTATGGATTAGATATTGAAGAAGTGGATATTAAAAGCGTGAAACATCTCTCAGATAATCAACTAACAAATCCAACTAAATCAAATAACCCCTTCTTTCCAAATAGAAATTTATTGTTAATAACACTAGCTTCTATCTATGCTTACGAAAATAAACACGACGGAATAGCCATAGGCATTATTAAAGCATTTAATACAATTCCTTTTCCAGACCTTAAACAAGAGTTTTTCAAAAGTCTTAGCAAAACTTTATCTCTAAGTTTGAATTATGAACTTGCGATTCTTACACCTTTTATTGATATGTCTAAAGAAGAAGTTGTCGAAATAGGGAAAGAATTAAATGTTCCTTTTGCTTTAACTTATTCATGTCTGACAAACAATGAAAACCATTGTGGTGAGTGTGAATCCTGTAAATCCAGAAAAGAAGTCCTGGGGGAGTTATGATGTTTAGGGTAAGGCTTGAAGGTGAATATAATTCTCGAATCTTAAGTATGGAAAAAGATAGTATCAATTTTATTACACCGAATTATATCCCTTCTTTTTCTAGTCGAGATGATCACTATCTTAAAGAACGCATAAATACACTTCTACATGAAATCCCTCAACAAGTTATTCTAATTTCAGCATTTGATTATTATAATCTAAGGAAGGAAGGTCATATAAATCCTAAATTTGTTAAAAAATCATTCGAAAAAAGGCTGTTATTTTTAGATAGTGGGGGATATGAATTACAATTTTCAGATAGAGATGATTGGACAGCATTAAAATATAGGGAGATTATTGAAGAGTTACGTCCTAATTTTTTTGTGGGTTATGATAGAATACCATCTTATGAAAGGCCCTCAAACACGATGTCTCTGATCTCTGAGTCTATTGAATTCCTAAAAGATTATTCTGGAGGTAAACGAGTACTTTTAATACATTTTAGTTTAATGAATAATCCTTTGGGAGAAATTCCTTCTTTAATTAAAAAATTTCAAGAATTTTCAGATTATTTTGATATTTTAGGGTTCCCAGAACGAGAAATTGGAGCTAATATTATTCAAAGGGTACAATTTATATACTATTTGAGGAGAGAACTCGATAAAAGAAAAATTTTTAAGCCAATACACATATTTGGATGTTCTGATCCGATATCAATAATTTTATTTATCTTATCCGGAGCGGATATTTTTGATGGACTTGGTTGGATAAAGTATGCTTTTGATAGAGAGAATTTAAGAATTGTTGAAAGGTCTCATTTACCATTCTTTAATTGTAATTGTATTGCATGTACTAATGTAGATTGGTTCAATATTTCTCCTGGTGAATATGAATATAGGCTTTTAATTCATAATCTTTATGCTTATGAAGAGTTTTTCTATGATATAAGAGAATCTATCATTCATAACAACGTAACAGAATTAATCAAAAACAACATAGGACTTATTAATTTTAAAAAAGTATTGGAGGGATTTTTATCCCAAAACAAACCTTAATCTTAAGAATATCAAAAACGGATAGAATAGGAACTTATGTCTCAACAATTAGTGTTGGAGATATAGATGGGGATGGTATTAAAGAAATAGTAACCGGGGGAGAGTTAGGTATAGATAAGACGACAGTAATAGTGCGCAAGCAAGATAAAAATTTTACTAAAACTAAATTAAATGCTAGAATAATGACAACAGCATGTATAGATATTGATAATGACGGACAAGATGAAATCTTATTAGGCAGCGATGATGGGAGATTATATATCTATAAATTTGATAAAACAAAAAATAATAATCTGAATTTTATTAATTCGATACTAATTTCTAAAATAGGTGGAATAATAAGAAGTATAGAAGCAATTGATACAAATGAATATAGTAAAAATTTAATATTTACTGGCACAACGAATGGTGATCTAGTGGCTTTTTATTTTAATCAAAATAAAATTATTAAACCAATTATTTATAAGAAGCTTCAACTAGATTTTCCAATTTGGTCTATATTAGCGATAATAATAAAAAATAAATTGAAAATTATTATTGGTGGAGAAAAATATCTCTCATTACTAGATATTTATTCTTTAGAACAATTAAAGTTAAAACTTACAAGCTTCAAATACAGAGGCGAAAAAT
>JALTZH010000128.1 GCA_027051265.1 archaeon
TTGCTCCACTTCTAACTCTATCACCATATGAAAAACCTCCAGGTATTATTAATGCATGATAATCTTCAAGCAGAATTTCCTTTCGTAACAATTTGTTTATATGTATAATATCGGCAGTTATTCCAAAATGTTCAACACAATTCTTTGTTTCTATATCACAATTAGTTCCAGGTGCTCTTAAAATTAAAACCTTAAGCATTATTTAATCGCCGGCAACTTTAACTCCCAAAACTCTAAGTTCGGCATCGGTTAATCCAACAGCTCTTAACCTATCTCTATTTCCTCTTAAACTTTCAATAGAATTTATACCCAATGCACCCATAACTTCTTTAATTTCATGTGTCCATGCTTTTATTAGATTTGCAACTCTTCTCGCACCTTCCTCAGGATTTAATCTCTTTCTTAATCTTGGGTCTTGTGTTGCAATTCCCCATGCACATTTTCCAGTATAACATCTTTTACATACTGTGCAACCCAACGCTATTAAAGCTGCGGTACCTATATATACGGCATCTGCTCCCAATGCAATTGCCTTAACAACATCTGCAGCACATCTTATTCCTCCACTTGCAATTATTGATACTTGGTTCCTTATCTTTTCTTGTCTAAGTCTTCTATCAACAGATGCTATTGCAAACTCTATTGGAATACCAACATGATCTCTCATTATCTGTGGCGTTGCTCCGGTACCACCTCTTAAACCATCTATTACTATGGCATCAGCTCCAGCATTTGCAATTCCTACAGCGATTGCTGCAACGTTATGAACAGCAGCGATTTTAACAAAAACAGGTTTCTTATATCTAGTAGCTTCTTTAAGAGCAGCAATCAACCTAGCTAAATCTTCTATTGAATATATATCATGATGTGGAGCTGGAGATAAAGCGTCGGTACCTTCAGGTATCATTCTAGTTTCAGATATTTCCTTCGTTACTTTACTACCTGGCAAATGACCACCAATTCCGGGTTTTGCACCTTGACCAATCTTTATCTCTATTGCAGCACCAACTTTTAAATATTCTTCAGTAACTCCAAATCTACCACTAGCAACTTGTACGATTATATGATCAGCATAGGGATATAGGGATTTATGCAATCCCCCTTCTCCTGTACCCATATATGTTCCACATTCTTTTGCAGCCATTGCTAAAGCTTTATGAGCTTCTAAACTTAAAGCACCATAACTCATATGCGCAATCATAATTGGAGTTTCAGCAACTATATATGGTCCGATTTTTGTCTTCAACTTTACTTTTTCACCATTGAAATCTACGTCAATAACATCAGGCTTTCTACCTATATAGACTCTCGTTTCCATTGGTTCTCTTAAAGGATCGATCGGTGGATTTGTTACTTGACATGCATCGATTAATAGTCGATCAAAAATAGATGGATAATCGTAATCCGTTCCCGTTGCTGTTAAAATTACTGATCCGGAATTTGCTTGTATTTTTATATCTCTTATATATCTAGCTTTCCACGTATGATGTCTATCAAAGAGCATGGGGTTTCTTATAATCTCTATAGCTTTTGTTGGACATGTAGCAACGCATCTAAAGCAACCAACACATTTTTCATGAAGTCTAACTATTTTTTTCTTTTTTTCATCGTAAACATGTGCTCCAAAACTACATTCGAATACGCATCTTCTACAATTTATACATAATTCTTTATCTACCAGTATTTTATATTCAGGAACGATCATTTTTTCACACCTAATAATTCAACGAGAACTTCTTTTTCCAATTTTGCTATAACAGGTTCTCCTGCTATTGGAGCATATACATAGTCAGGATTTGAAACAATTTCTTTTATAGCGGCTTCTTCGGATGCAATATATGTATGCTCTTCATCTCTCGCAGCAACAAGAGGTCTTAATTTTATCCTATCGTTCAAACCAACCATAAATTCTCCGTTGGATACAATTATTGCAAACGGTCCGTTTAACATCGCAGCTCCATAAACCACTCTTAATGCGGAATATAACTCTCTCTCATTTTCAGGCATCTTATCTATATGCTTCCAAAAAGGTGGTGCAAGAATTTTACATACAAGTTCAAGTGGAAGTTTATGTTTTCTATAGAGTAAATCGAAAAGATATGCTACAACTTCAGTATCAGTTAATAATCTACATTTGTAACCATACATTTCAACGTATCTCTTATTCGTACCATAACTACTTATTTCACCGTTATGTACAACACTCCAGTTTAATATGTTAAACGGATGTGCTCCACCCCACCATCCCGGTGTATTTGTTGGGAATCTTCCATGTCCTAACCAACAATACGCTTTATAACTTTCGATTTTAAACAATTTTGCAACATGCCATGGGTAGCCTACGGCTTTAAATACGCCCATATTTTTTCCAGAACTTGCTACGAATGCTCCATCTATATAATCGTTTATATACATTACAACATCAATCATATAATCTTCTTCATTTTTGATGTTTTCAGGTGGTTTTACAAAATACTTCCATGTAATATATTTTTTAGGAATTTCTTTAACGTTTCTCGTTGGAATCTTATCATCTTTTATTATATCAACACATCCTTTTAAATATTCTTCAACACTTTCTTTTGACTCTTCGTTTTCCACGTATATATGTAATGCGTAATACTCTTTATACTCAGGATATATACCATAAGCTGCAAAACCCGCACCTCTACCATCATATCTATTATACATAGCATTTAACATTTTAATTATTTCAGTTCCTTGAATAGGTTTACCATATCTGTTAAAAATTCCTGCTATTCCACACATAGGTAATTAATAGTAAAAAGAATAACATTTAAAATTATATAACTTAAGGTTTAAATTAATAATTCGCACTTTTTAACATTCTTTTCTTTTGGGTTGGGAATGATACAATTCCCAGAGTTTAATCCATATTTATAGTATTGAAAGGGTATTGAAAGTAGATTATTTTTTAATTATAAATTTTTTTGCAATATTATGAGTAAAGAAATTAGACTAGGCGTTTATGTTTGTCATTGTGGAGTTAACATCGCAGGAGTCGTTGATGTAAAAAAGGTTGCAGAATATGCTTCAAAACTAAAAAACGTTGTAATTTCTCGTGATTATAAATACATGTGTTCTGCACCTGGTCAAGAACTAATAAAAAAAGATATAAAAGAACATAAACTAAATAGAATTGTTGTTGCAGCATGTTCTCCTAGGTTACATGAACAAACGTTTAGAAAAGCTCTTCAAGAAGCCGGTTTGAATCCATTTTTGCTTGAAATGGCTAACATAAGAGAGCATTGCTCTTGGGTTCATATGAATGATAAAGAAATCGCAACCGAAAAGGCAAAGGATTTATTAAGAATGGCTGTTGCAAAGGCTAGATTATTAAAGCCTCTAAATCCTATAAAAGTACCTGTAAAAAATAAAGCCTTAGTAATTGGTGGAGGAGTTGCTGGAATCGAAGCCGCATTAGATCTTGCTGATATGGGATACGAGGTATATCTGGTTGAAAAATCTCCAAGTATAGGAGGACATATGGCAATGCTTGATAAAACATTTCCAACAATGGATTGTTCGGCATGTATTCTCACACCAAAGATGGTAGATGCTGCAAGACATCCAAATATAAAATTAATAACTTATGCTGAAGTTAAAGAGATTAAAGGTTATGTTGGAAATTTTAAAGTTAAAATATTAAAGAAACCTAGATATGTTTTGGAAGATAAATGTACTGGATGTGGTTTATGTAGTGAAGTATGTCCAATAGAAGTTCCTAATGAATTTGATCAAGGTCTTGGAGTTAGAAAAGCTATATATGTACCATTCCCCCAAGCCGTTCCTCTAGTGTATACGATTGATAAGGATTATTGTATTGGATGCGGTAACTGTAAAGCTGTATGTGGTGCCAAAGCAATAGATTTTGAACAAAAACCTGAAGAAATAGAATTAGAGGTTGGAACAATAATTGTTGCAACTGGTTATAAAACGTTTGATGCTAGAAAAATAGAAGAATATGGTTATGGTAGATATCAAAATGTAATCACAGCATTAGAATTTGAACGACTGATAAACGCTTCAGGACCAACAGCTGGAAAACTTATAAGACCAAGTGATGGTAAAGAGCCTAAGAGATTAGCTTTTATACTATGTGTTGGTTCAAGAGATGAAAGGTTTAATAAGTATTGTTCAAGAGTTTGCTGTATGTATTCGATTAAGAATGCAAGATTATACAAGGAAAAGCATCCGGATGCGGATGTCTACATCTTTTACATGGATATAAGAGCAAGTGGAAAAGGATATGAAGAATTTTATAAAAAATCTCAGGAAGAGTATGGAATAAAATTTGTGAGAGGAAAACCTTCTGAAATCAAAGAAGATAGTAAGACAAAAAACTTAATAGTAGTTGTTGAGGATACTTTATTAGGTAAGAAACTTGAGTTTGAATTTGATCTTGTAGTTCTAGCAGTAGGTTTAGAACCAAGAGAAGATTCAAAAGAACTCGCCAGAATGTTAAGAATATCTGTAGGAGAAGATGGTTTCTTTTTAGAATCTCATCCTAAATTAAAACCTGTAGAATCTGTAACTGATGGAATATTTCTAGCCGGATGTTGTCTTGGACCAAAAGATATTCCGGAATCGGTTGCACAAGCATCAGCTGCAGCTGCAAAAGCAGCGGCGTTAATGAGTAGAAAGGAGATAGAAGTTGAACCAATAATTGCTAAGGTAAATAAAGAAAAATGTATTGGCTGTAGATTATGTATGCAAGTATGTGATTTTAAAGCAATAAATATTGTTAATCGAAAAGCTGAAGTAAATCCAGCATTATGTAAAGGTTGTGGAGCATGTAGCGGAGCATGTCCAACCGGTGCAATACAAGTAAATAACTTTATGGACGATCAAATCTTTGCAATGCTCGATGCATTATTCGATGAGGAAAAAGAGTTTAAAGGTGTAGAAGTTGAAAAAAAAGTTTTAAAACACTGAACAATTTTGAGCAATTTTTTTATTTATATATACTTTTTGTGAATTTCAGATTTTTTAAATTTGGAATGATATAGGTTCTAAAGGTTTAAGCTATTGTTGTATTGAATGGTTAATGATGTTGATATAAAATATGATATTGATTAAAACTAGAAAGGGAAACGAATTTATAGTAAAAACATTTTTAGATGAAAAAAATATCAAATCAGAAGCTAGACCTCATGGCTATCTTGGATTAGTGGTTGCGTATACCGATGATTTAGACGAAGTCTTAAAAATACCAGAGGTTGAACATGCTTATAAAGTCGAAAAGGTTGTTCGTGCAAATCTAGATGAAATTGTTAAAACATGTAAAGAATTTGCTGATAGAATTAAAACTTGTAACAGTTTTGCAGTTGAAACAGTAAGACGGGGGACGCATGATTTCACATCCGTTGATGTTAATATCCGTTGTGTTAAAGCTTTGAAAGAATTAACCGGTTGTGATGTTAATTATAAATTTCCGGAGAAACTTATAAGAGTTGAAATCATAAATGAGAATGCTTTTATATGTTTGGTTGATGGAAAAGAGATCAAAAGAAAATATACTCCCGAAAAAAAAAGTTGTCTAGAACTATTTAATAAAATAATTTTTGTACAAATGCCTTACTGGGGATCTCTTGATGGATGTTATGAAATGGGTAAAAGAATAGGAAGGGCTGCACAATCTTTTGAAATTTTAAAATTAGTTATAGCAAATCATGATGAAATAAATGCAGTTGAATTTTATAATTTTTTAAAAGGTGTTCTAGATGGAATTAAAGCTAGAATTTATATACAACGAAAAGCATATCCTAGAGAAATTAGACAAGTTGAAGTAACTGTTGATAATCTATTCCAAATCATAAGAAAGCTTAATCCTAAAAAACATCTTATAATAATTACCGATCCACTAGGTGAACAAGTAACGAAGGTTAAACATCAATTGAAAAAAGATTTAAAAAACTATGATAAAATTTATATATTTGCAGGATCAAGAGAAGGCATACCAAAAGGTTTATTTAGATTTGCTCATTATGTATTAGATTTAGCTCCGGGAATTACTTTCGCTACAGAACATACTATACCTTCAAGCTTAATCTCATTGTATACTATTTTTTCTGAGGAACATGAATAGAAAAATAAAGAGAAATTAATTTAAATTAATCTTTTAAATTTGTCGTATTTTTTAAACTTGATTGGTATTGTTGCATCTATACCTAATTTTGATGTAATTCCAGATTTTTCTGTACTTGGATCTAAAGATGATCCGGGTTGATTTTTAAAAACATAAATATCTCTATCCGCTTGAAATCTGGTTGATAAAGCATATTCAACATCTTCGACATTATAAACGTTAATATCATCATCAACTACAATAACAAGTTTTAAACCTTTATGAGATTTAAACGCAGCATTTATTGCTTTTAACACATCCTCATCAGTTTCTTTTTTTATTGAGATAACACAATGGAAGTAATACATGGAACCTTTAGTCATTGCAACGTTTTTAACTTTACATACTTTTGATACTTCTTTATAAATTTTTGGTTCTTTAGTAATACCCATAAGTACCTTATGTTCCTCACCACCCGGCAATATTGCATAGAATATAGGATTTTCACGGACAGCTATTCTCTTTATTTTAATTACAGGTTGAAGTCTTATAGCATCATATGTTCCCGTTATATCGACAAATGGACCTTCTTTTTCTCTAATCTTCGGTAAAATTTCACCTTCTAGAACAATTTCCGAGTCAATTGGATAATCCAGATTAACAGTTTTTGCACGAGTTAAATATAACTCTCCTGCCAATGAAGACGCAAAAAGAATTTCATCTCTTACAATTTCAAGCGAATAGCAAGCAGCAAATAAAACGTATGGATTAACTCCTATACAAATTACGATTTCCAACGGTTCGTTATTCTTTTCCTTCTCCACATAATACCTATATAAATCTCTTTCTACAAGTCTTATAACGAGGTGATTATCATCCAAAACCAATAATCTATGAATAGATGCATTCCTACCGAATTTTTTATTGTATGCAATAACAACGCCACTAGTTATATATTTTCCAGCATCTTTTTTAAAATACTTAAGAATTGGAAGTTGGTTTAAGCTTTTTAGCTCTTTTCTTTTATAATCATCCTTATATATTATCTTACCATCCTTATTTTCTTTCTGAATAATTTCCTTGCAAAAATTCTTTCTTATACCTAATATTTTATATAATTTTTCTCTACTGGAAATTATGTTTCCAACAATTTTAAAATCCTCGTATCCTTTTACATTTTTAAATAAGACTGTCTTTTCCTTATACTTCTTTAAAATTTCAGCTATTTCATACTCAACATCTACCGGTTTTTCTATTATAATCTCGTTTTCAATTATGTCTCTAAACTCTAGCATTCTATTCCTTCCTGCTTTAGGATTCCTCTAGCAGCTAATATTCCAGTTGCAGCAGCGATTACAAGTCCTCTAGAAACACCAGCTCCATCTCCAGCAACGAATATATTTTCTATATTTGTTTTCATATATTTATCAACTTCAACTTTTATTGCATAGTATTTTATTTCTGGCGCATAAAGTAACGTTGAATCTGAAGCAACTCCAGGTATAACTTTGTCCAACATATCTAACGATTCAAGTATATCGGTTACTATTCTATGTGGTAACACCATTGCTATATCTCCTGGTGTAACACTGAAAAGTGTTGGTTTTATAAGATTTTCTTTAATTCTTTTCCATGTGCTTCTTCTTCCTTTTCTTAGATCACCTAACCTTTGTATGAGAGGATTTCCTCCTCCAAGGATTGTTGCAATTCTTGCGATTGATTCTCCATATAACGTAGTGTTTTCTATCGGTTCTGTTAAAGTTACGTTTACCAATAGAGCAAAATTTGTGTTATTACTGAATTTATTTTTCATGGAATACCCATTTACACCAATAAACTCTCCGTATTTTTCTTTAACAACAAAGCCACGATGATTAACACAAAACGTTCTAACAAAATCATCATAAGTTTTTGTTCTCATTCTAAATTTTGGATCATGATTTATTCTGCAAATAGGTTCCATTATAACTGCGGGAACCTCAACACGAACACCAACGTCAATTGGTCCATATCTATATTTGATACCAAGCTTATCAGCTTGTCTTTTTAACCAGTTAGCACCTGGACGACCAGGAGCTATGAGAATATATTTTGTCTCAATTTTTGTACCATCTTCAAGTATAACGGCGTTTTTTTCAATTTCTTCAACTTTTTTTTCTAATAGAAATTCAACTCCTCTTTTTTTTAAAAAATCTCTAATTGATTTTATAACATTTCTAGTATTATCACTACCTATATGTCTTTGAGGAATTTGAACGAATTCAACACCAGCTGAAGCTGCACGTCTTGACCAATATTCTTCTTCCTCACTAGATGCTTTATACAATCTATCGGGAGCACCATGTTTAAGAAAAATTTCATCAACGTATTTTACCAAATCCATTGCATCCTTCTCATTCATATATTCGAAGAGATTTCCTCCTATATCAGGTCTTAAATTTAATGTACCATCAGAAATTCCACCGCTTCCACCAACACCATGTAACAAGTTACATGGTTTACAATTAACACAATAACCCAGTTTTTCCATTGGACATTCTCTTTTCTCAACATCTTTACCCATATCTATTACGAGAACTTTAAGATTTGATTTAGTAGAAATTTCATATGATGCAAATAATCCAGCCGGTCCGGCGCCTATGATAATAACATCTTTCATCTTTTCACCAAAATGATAATAAATAAAAATAATAAAATAAAAAGAATGAAAAGATTAAAACCATCAGAAAGAAAGAAAAAGAGATATGTTGGATTTAAAATATTTTCTAACAATAAGATAGATCAAAAAGAATTCCTGAAGGTGTTCTTTAAAACGTTAAAGGATTTTTTTGGAGAAAATATTTGCAGCGAAATAGAACCTGTTTTAGTTTACTTTAAAAAGGATAACAATATTGGTATCATAAGATGTAATCATAAATACGTTGATCATGTAATCTCATGCTTATTATTAATCAACGAAATAAAAGGTGAAAGAGTAATATGTTACACGCTTGGTGTTTCTGGTACAATAAAATCTTTGATCAGAAAAACAGGCATAAGTAAATGGTATTAATGTTATAGAAATAAATATTTACAGATGAATATGTTAACCCTAAAGATTATTTACGGTAATTTTAAATTAAGTTATATTGATTAGGGTATGTTATTCAGAAGAATGGAAGAAAGATTTATTATAATGAATAATAAGGAAAACTCACTCCCTTATGATGGAGGTAGCTCTCAATAATGAAAATCCTTGGAATTGATATACATTCTGGAAATATAAACTCAAAATCTCAAGCCAGATATAGTATTGCATTACTTGAAAACGGTGAGTTTAAATTACTTAAAGAGGATATAAGTAAAATTAGATTAATTCATCTCATAAGAAAAATAAAACCTGATATAATTGCATGCGATAACATATTTGAACTTTTTCCAAAAGAGAAAATAAAGAGGTTTTTCTATTTATTACCTCCCGAATCTAAAGTTGTTCAAGTTACTGGCAAATTCGGTCAAGAACTCCCTTTATTATATTTGGCAAGAAAACACGGTATAGAGATAAAGTCGAAACACGATTCTCTTGAAGAAGCTAAAGCATCAGCACTATTGGCATATAAAAAGGTTGGATTTGTTATTAAAATTTTCGAAGATAAATGTAAGATAATAGTATCTAGAGCTAGATCACCAACAAAAGGCGGTCAAAGTGAAAATAGATTTAGAAGAAAAATTCATGGAATGGTATGGCAACATATAAAATATGTAAAAGAAAAGCTTGATGAGTTAAATTTAAAATATGAATTGAAGTTAATAAAAGCGGATGGTGGTTATTCAAAAGGAGAATTTCTGGTATATGCTCCTAGAGAAAAATTAATAGGTATAAGAAAGAAAAAAGGAGGTGATGTTCAAATCAAAATATTACCTGTTGAGATGAATGAAATAGAATTTGAACCGTTGTCAAATGTTAACATCCCAGTGATAATAGGAATAGATCCGGGTGCAACCGTTGCTATAGCTGTGATAGATATAAATGGAAAATTACTCGATGTTTATAGTGCAAAAAATTTATCCCTCGAAAACATTATAAATTTCACGAGCAAGTATAAAAGGATATTGATATGTGCATCCGACGTTTATCCAGCTCCAAGAATTGTTGAAAGAGTAGCATCTATTCATAATGCAATTTTATTCTCACCTCAGGAATCTCTAAGTATCGAAGAAAAAATAAAAATAGTTGATGAAACATATGGGAAGGATTGCTATTCAAATAATCATGAACGAGATGCAATCGCATCTGCACTTAAAGCATATAAATACTATAAAAATAAAATTGAAAACATACTTAAGAAAATAGAAAATCTTGAAGAGGAGAAGCGTTACGAAATATTAGAACGCGTTCTAAAAGGTGAAGTTTTAGAAAATGTTATAAGAGAAATTAAAGATAGAAACAAAATTAATGAAAAGAATAAATGTGTAAAGAAACCTGAAGAAAAAGAAATTAAAGTAAACGTTGAAAAATATTTAGAAGAAATTAAGAAACTAAAATATGATGTTGAAATCTTAAAAAGAGAAAACGAAGAGTTGAAAAGATTGTTACAAGAGAAAGAAATGGAAATTCAAAAACTCAAAAGAAAGATAGAGGACATGAAATCCGAACTATATAAAAACATATTAATTGAAAGAGAAATTAGAAAAAGAGACAAAATTATAAAAGATCTTGTACAAGAGTTGAACGCTTTAAAAAAAGAAAGAGACGAGCTTATAAGAACTATGAAAAAAACTCAGGAAAAAGTTCCAGATGTTTATGAGAAAGTATATGTTCTTGAAAATCTCTCATGGAATTCTTTAAAAAATATACAGAAAGAAAATATTATAATCTTTATAAAAGATCCATCCGGTGGTGGAAAAAAGCTTGCTAGTGAACTTATGAACAAAAAACCAAAAGCCATTATAACAACGGTATCAAAAATGTCTCATATCGTTAAAAACATTTTGAAAGATATTCTAATAGATGTTAATGAGATTGATTTGAAGAGAATAAATAATAAGTACTATGTTAATAAGGAAGACATCGATAAATTATTGAACGAGAAAAAGAAAAGATTATTAGAGGATCTTATTAAACAATTTAATACATTCTTATGACAAAGAAATTAAGCTATTACAGAAATAACAACATAGGTTTATTTTGTTGCTGTAACGATAAATATATATTCGTACCGGAAAATGTCGAAGAGAAGTTCTGTAAAGTTCTTGAAGAAGAATTAAAGGTGGAAATAATTAAGGCCAAAGTTTATGAAACAAATCTTCTTGGAATATTTTTGGCATTAAATAACAATGGATTATTGTTACCATATGTGATAAGAGATGAGGAACTAAAAATTTTTAAAGAGTTGGATATGAATTTTGAAGTATTAAAAGATAAACACAACGCTTTAGGCAATCTTATACTAGCTAATGATAAAGGTGCTATCGTTTCTCCATTGATATCAAAAAGAAATATAAAAAAGATAGAAAATGTTTTGGACTGTGAGGTTTATGTATTGGATATAAAAGATTTTAAGACCATTGGATCATGTGGTGTTGCAAATAATAAAGGTTGTATAATTCATCCAGATATTGATGAAGAAATTGCTAAGGTAATAGAATCCGTTCTAAAAGTTAAGGTTGATTATGGTACTGTAAATAAAGGTGTTGGTTATGTCAAAAGCGGTGTCTTAATAAATAATAAAGGATTAGTGGTAGGTGAGGATACAACCGGTGTTGAAATAGTACGATTAGAAGAAATATTACTTCATGATTAAACAATTATCTTTCGCTTTTTAAAAAATTTAAGGTAGATAAGAGTTTAGGGGGGGGTTGTACGAGAGCAGATAAGGAAAAGATTAAATTCCGTGACGGAGCATTGTGCGAGGGTTTTTATAATGTGCATGATATTATATTTTTGTTATAGGATTTGGTGGGTGATTACATGTTATTAAGCAAATGGGCGATAGTTTACATGATGTTTTTAGGGATATTATATGATGGAGAATATAATTTTGAGGATTTGTTGTTTGTGAGGTTTTTTGCATGAGCATTTCTTGCTCTGAAGAGGTTAAGGGTAATGATTATAAATTTAATATTTTGTTGGTTTGTGGAAATTTAAGGTAGAAATTTTTTGATATTGGCATGGAACATTTTAGGCATGGAGATCCGTTCTTGCTCTGAAAAGCTTCACGACTTTTTTGTATAACCATCTTTTCAGAATTCTTAACTTTTAATATTTAATTGTTTGCATTTTTTCTCATTTTTTTTATCTATATACATCTCGTGAGTTCCCGATCCTCAGGGTCGGGAATGATATAGGTCCCAGAGAGTTTAAGCTATACTAGTAGTATTGAAAGAGATTTGGTAGAGATACAATGCAGAATGTAATCTTTCTATGTTTAAGCTATACTAGTAGTATTGAAAGCTTAAAGATTTTAAAATGCGTACTGATGATGTTGCAATAAGTTTAAGCTATACTAGTAGTATTGAAAGTTACTTAAATCTTGGAAAGGTGGCAAGCTATGGAAGAACGTTTAAGCTATACTAGTAGTATTGAAAGATATAATTGTATGTCTATATGGTCTAAGACTCCTTTATCCGTTTAAGCTATACTAGTAGTATTGAAAGTCTTTGAGTTCTTTTACCGAAATATATATAACAAATCCTAGTTTAAGCTATACTAGTAGTATTGAAAGAACATTGCCACTCGTATCATATCTTTATTTCAAAATTTTCGTTTAAGCTATACTAGTAGTATTGAAAGGGGTAAATGATTTTGAATTGAGGTGATGAAAAGCACCGGAGTTTAAGCTATACTAGTAGTATTGAAAGCATCTGGAAGAGAAACTTCCTCTGAGTTTTTTCCACTCCGGTTTAAGCTATACTAGTAGTATTGAAAGTATCGCTTGCAAGGTGGTTCGTATGGGTATTGCTAAGACTAGTTTAAGCTATACTAGTAGTATTGAAAGACATCTTTAAAACTACAACTGAAAACTTGTCTTATAGTATGTTTAAGCTATACTAGTAGTATTGAAAGCTGGTAGGGTAATCGTGGTACTCTTCACAGCTATGACAGTGTTTAAGCTATACTAGTAGTATTGAAAGTTTCTTGAAATACTTTTTTCCTAGTACTTCGAATGTATATTGTTTAAGCTATACTAGTAGTATTGAAAGAAATGGTTACTACTTGGTGCTGGTGCTATATTGTTAATGTTTAAGCTATACTAGTAGTATTGAAAGAAAATTTGATTATAAGGATTTTCATCTTCCTTTGAGACTCGTTTAAGCTATACTAGTAGTATTGAAAGACCATACACTCACCTCCAATACTACAAGTATAGTTTAAAGTTTAAGCTATACTAGTAGTATTGAAAGATTTTTGTCACATGCATTTGCATTAATACAGAAATCACACGTTTAAGCTATACTAGTAGTATTGAAAGATTTGTGCAGAGCTATTATCGAATCAAAAATTTAGAAACAGTTTAAGCTATACTAGTAGTATTGAAAGTTTAATCTTCGATACTTCATAGTTCGTCAAAACAGCCGTGTTTAAGCTATACTAGTAGTATTGAAAGCTTCTACTATATACCTATCTTTATTCCTTCCTATTATATCGTTTAAGCTATACTAGTAGTATTGAAAGTAGCTTAGTATCTCCACGTTAAACAAGTCTGCGATTTCTTGTTTAAGCTATACTAGTAGTATTGAAAGTTTCAATCTTAACTTGGGTATATTCAACATGACTGATATCGTTTAAGCTATACTAGTAGTATTGAAAGTTTATATATAAAAGGGTCTGGGACGGGAGGTGTTTTTATGTTTAAGCTATACTAGTAGTATTGAAAGATAATTTCATGGTCGTCCGAGTTCCGAAGTTCCGCGTAAGTTTAAGCTATACTAGTAGTATTGAAAGCCTTCTTAAACAATTTTGTCCCTTCCAAATCAGCATCCAGTTTAAGCTATACTAGTAGTATTGAAAGAACAATTAGCAAGGTCTTAGACAAAAAAATATAGGAAGCTAACGTTTAAGCTATACTAGTAGTATTGAAAGTTGCTTTCTCAATTGTTCAAGCTCTTGCTCACTTATTTCCGTTTAAGCTATACTAGTAGTATTGAAAGATAAATTCTGATATTTTGTATATTGTTACATAGGGATTTTGTTTAGGTTATACTAGTGGTATTGAAAGATTGTTGGTGAGCGATTTATAATTGTAGGAT
>JALTZH010000129.1 GCA_027051265.1 archaeon
GATATAATTCATGTTCATGTTTAATATATTCTTCTACATATGTTTGATAACCTTGATCTCTTAAATATCTGTAAAAACTTATTGATTCATCTAAACTTCTAGCGATTTTTATAAGTCCTTGTTTTTTTCTTGAACCATATTTAACCTGAGCTTTTAGTACGTGTGGTAAAGGAATATGATTCAGATCCTCTATATCTTTAACAATCTTTCCTTTGGGAATAGGAATGTTATAAGCTTCAAGTATTTTTTTTGATTCATATTCGGTTAAATTCATATTATATTATGCAAAAAAGCAGATGAAAACGTTTGTTTCAAAGCTTCTTACAATAACGAGGAGTAAACTATAACGATGATTTAAAACTATCCCATCCCTTTATCTCCAGATCTTCAATTTTATTATTCCTAAAAACTTTCATACCAAATTCCTTTTCTTTGATTTCTCCTATAATTGTAAACTCCATATGATTTTTAAGCTCTTCTATTTTATCCTTTCCTATCGTGAACAAAAGCTCGTAATCTCCTCCTTTATAATATATAACGTCTCTATAATCTATTCCCAACTGGTTTGATAGTTTAACGATTTCCTTATCAAAGGGTATCTTATCCTCATATATTATGAAACCAACATTACTTCTTCTAGCTATCTCACTTAACGAAAATGCTAGACCATCACTTATATCTATGCATGCGTTCGCAAATTCTTTTAGAATTAATCCTTCTTTTACTCTAGCTTTTGGTTCTAGTGCTTTTTTGATGAACTTATCGATCTTGATGTTATTTATAAGACAATAATAACCCATAGCAGCATCTCCCAATCTACCGGTAACGCAAATGTAATCATCTACTCTTGCACCACTTCTTAACAAAACCTTATCCTTTTCCACGAATCCAATAGCAATTCCGGAAATGTTTATTTCTAAAGTTTCTTTAGTATCTCCACCCAAAAAATATATCCCGTATTCATCACACGCTTCCTTTATGCCTCTAGCCAATTCCTGAACAAATCTTATGTCTAAATCTCTTCTTAACCCAAATGATGCCAAAAAAGCTATGGGACGAGCTCCCATAGATGCTATATCGCTTAGGTTAACGTTAACTATGTATTTACCAACTTGATAAGCTGTCATCTCTTTTGGTATATGTAGTCTCTCGTTGATCATATCCGTTGAAATAACTAAGTACTCGTTACCAACTTCGATTAGAGATGCATCCTCATATCTCAAATTGTTAAAATGCTTAAAAAAGATATCAATTATACCTCTTTCACCAATTTCTGATAGATTCATATTTTTATTACTTTTAATTAATCTTTGAAAGAACGATCTCATAATGTAAGAGATGCTCTTCTAATAAAATTTCATTGAACAGTTTCTTCACATAGTTTCGGAATTCGTTTAAATCTATTATTTTCAAACTCAAATCTCTTAACCAATTATAAGAACCTTTTATTGGAAATTTTTCCAGTATCTCTTTGTATAACGTAACGTAAACCTTTCCTCCGTGTTTTAGAACCCTATATATCTCATCGATGCATTTCTTCCAATTACTAATATGATTAAAACTGAAAAAACATGTAACGATATCTATCGATGAATCTTTTAGCGGAATTTTTGATACATCGCATGATATCACAAAGATTCGATCAACATCACCACCCAATTTTTTCCAGACAAATCTTGAAAAATGATAGAAATATTTTAAATTATAATTATCTATATTAACGAATATTTCTATATTTGTATTATCTACGAAAAATCTACCGTCTATCCTTTTTATCCTTTTTAAATAGTTTAAATCCGTAGCTATTACATCATATCTCTTTGAAAGAAGTGCAGGAACGTATCCAAAACCACTTGCAATATCTAGTACTCTCATCTTTTTCATGTTTTCATGATCGAATATCTTCCTACAAAAGTTTAACGCAATTTCGAGATTTGCATCAGGTTCAGCTACTAGGAAAGATTCATCTATACTATAACGGATGTATTTTTTCGAAAGTCCAATTTCCTTTAGAACATTTTCCGGTATAGCATACCCATTGATCCAATACACGTAATCTTTATACTTTTTTAACCTTAAATTTCGTCTAAGTTTTTCTAATCCTTTATTGTTCAAAACAAAAAATTTCATAAAAAATATATTAAAAATAAAAATTTTTAAGGTTAGTTGTCTTATTATTAATGAAAATAAATAAGGGCCCGTAGCTCAGTCTGGTAGAGCGTCGGCCTTTTAAGCCGGGGGTCGGGGGTTCAAATCCCCCCGGGCCCGCTTTTTTACTAGCAAAAACGTTTATAGACTAATGTATAACTTTTGCAAACAATAGATTAAAACAGAATGTAGCATTGGTGAAAGATTATGAAAATCTTATTTTGGAGACCACAACGTTTAAAGAAATTTTTATGCTTGAACAGCTTATGAAGACAGTTAATGTGGGATCAGATATCATCAAAACTATAAAAGATGAAAACAAGAAAAAGAGAGAAATTGATAATGTAGGAAAGAAAGCAGAAGATGTTGGAAGAAAAGTTGATAAAGTAGCGGATAAAATAAATGATTTAAGAAAGAATTTAAGAGCATACATGGATGAGAGATTTAAAAAATTGAAGAGGAAATTGTTTGCTTTTTCCCATACTCCGTGCTTATCTATTTTTAGTTGAACATCGTTTTTTAATTTAAAATATGTACCAAGTTTTAAAGATATCATAATTTCTGATATCTTACCACTAGCTCCTTTTTATTTGATAATTTATCTAAAGTTTTTAAGAATTAAATGTGATATATGAAGAATATCATAATAGGAATTTTAGTTACGGCGTTGTTAATCTGTGGATGTATAACACAGTTACCAGAAGAAACACGATTAAAAATAAATCTTTACGAAAACGGTGAAGTAAAATCCCTAAACGAAATTGAAGGACTCGATGATATTTTACTTGTTACGCTTCAAAAGCTTAACCTTCAAGCTAAATGTGTTTTTAATGAAGAAAGAATCTTAAGAATAAAAAGCAGTAATAAAGTTATAGAAATCGTATTTAATGCACCGAAAGACATAACGATTTCACAATGGGTAGAACCTGAAGAAAGGAGACATATAAAAACCGATAAGAACGGGTATAGAGTCTTAGAAAATGTTAAGGTAGCTCTATTTATTCTAAAAGATAATTTGAA
>JALTZH010000130.1 GCA_027051265.1 archaeon
AGATTTCGATCGTTTTGGTATCGATATTAAACCATCGGATGATCCAAAAATAAAGTTTGATCATTTAAAAGAAATTGATCCGAAAGAATTTGAGGATGATATTCATAAAGATGAGATAAAATACATGTATGAAACGTATAAAAAATTAGATTTATACAATCGTAAAGTTTTTTTGAGATATTATTTCTCTCATTTAATTTGGTTGAATATCGTTTTTAAATTTTACGTCAATCTACCGGATAATTCACGTTTAAAAATGTTTTATGATTGTGTAAAACATGAAGTTTTAAATAATAAGGAAATAAGAATAGAGGAATTAAAGGAAGTTATTGTTGATAAAGACGTGAGAAATAAATTGAGAAAATGCTATGAAAAAATAAAAAAGGATATAAACTATACAACATTAACCCTATCAATAATGCCGTATTCTAACAATATATTAAGATTTATATGTTTGTATGGGAATTGTCATCCAATACGAAGATACTTAATCGATTATCATTTTAGTACGGCTTTAATGTTTACCGGAGATTTCAACGTTAGAAAGTACAGGGATAAATTTTATAAGAGATATAGGAAAGAGCTTGAAAATTTACTTCTTGTTCAAGCACCACATCATGGAACATATAACTATTGGGACAATATGTTATTGAATGCTCATTATATTATTGTTTCAAACAATATAGTTCCATTAATTAACTTATATCATGTTATTAAAACACCGTTCAGCTTAATAGGGACTTATATATTAGAATAATTTCGTTCTAACCCTTATCTCTCCAGTCAAAAGCTTTTGCATAAACCACTTTTTAACCTTCTCTAATAATTCCTTCTTCTTCCTTAGAAGCTCCATTTTCTTGTCAACTGTCATTAAAACCTCTGCTACGCGTTTTTGTTCTTCTAGAGGAGGTAAAGGAACTTTAATATTTTCCAATGTAGATTTTTTTATAGATGGCATTGTTGTACTTGAAGCCAGTTTTCCTAAATCTATATTACAAGAAAAGAAATAATATAAGTACTCAATACTCACCTTTCTTTTGTCTGCAATTATACCTGCTATATTATTATCAAATGTTCCCTCAACCTTTAAGATACGATACTTATTATGAAAAACGGCCATTCCAATTTTTGGGAAGATGATTGTATCTCTTGGATATATTTTAGCTCTAAGTTGTTTAAGATCTTCCATATCTATATAGTTTTCTGCTCCGTAAACATACTTTGAATAGAAATTTAAGTCATTCACCTTAATAAATGGATACTCTCCCCTCCTTTTTCCCTGGTATTTTAATGGAAATGCGAAACCACTAACAACCTTGGAAATATCTTTTAACTTAACAACTTCCCAATCCTTCGGAATCTTCCCAATCTCAGTATCTTGAAACTCAGTTTCCTTATAGAAAACACATTTTCCATTTTCTTCCTTAATTCTTATTTCTCCTGTTAATAACTTTTGCATTAAACCTTTCTTTAGCTTTTCAGTTTTCTCAATAGCTTCTTGAGTTTTCTCTATTGCTTTGTCTATTGTGCTTAGAATTTCGGCAATGGCTTTTTGTTCTTCTAATGATGGGAGAGAGATCTCTAGGTTCTCTAGGTCTTTTTTAGTTATTGCCTGAAAAGTCGAGCCTTTTCCTAAACTCTCTAACCAGCTTTTAATAGTTTGGAACCAGTAAAAATAGAACAGATAATGCCCCCTACTTTTGTTAATCCTGATTGCGGCTAATCCCCTTCCTATACATAATTTATATGGGGCTATATTTACATCACCTACTGGAGCCCTAACAGAAATTAAGATATCGTCTTTTTCCGCTACCTTTATTGGTTTTGTGGTATACTTAACTGGGTTTGGATAGATATAGCCAAACTCAGCCTTACCTTGTAAAAATGGCAAGCCTTCACCATATTCGTTATAAGTAGAGGAAGGTGGTGATTGACCCATTATAATTTCTGCTATCTCTCTTAACTTAACAACTTCCCAATCTTCTGGAACTTTTATTCCTAATTCTGAAATTTCTTTGAATTTGGTTTCTTTATAAAATGCAATCATCATCAATTAAATGAAATATAATACACCATCTTTAAGGAGTTCTTCTTTAACTTTCCACCCTCTCTTAACAGCTCTAACTAATTTATCGGCATAATAAACAGGGGCTGGTATTCTCAAATTACTATTTTTTCCAATATTGGAGTAATTTAAAGCTGTTAATTTATAAATTAATATTATATCTTCATCTTTTAATTCACTTTCATATATTTTTCCTTTATCTATTATAATTTTTTGTGTCAATTTTATAGGTCTGGGATATCCAGCTTTTGGTTCATGTGCCTTTAAAAGATAAATCTTACCTATTTTAGCAAAAAGCAACTCTTTATTTTTATCAAAGAATTGATATAGGACGTCTTTTCTTATATCAATCATTGTTATTCTACAATTCCTATTTTTGGAAAATTCTGCTAATTGCTTAATCTCTTCTCTTTGTATTTTTCCATCCCTTAAGATTAATATATTTTTCTCATAAAAATTAATTTTATAAATTTTATATTTTGACTCAATATATTCCAGTAGAGCCTTTACTCTTGCAGTTTCCTTATCTGGTAGATTTTCTTTACTTACAGGAATTATATTCCTAAGTCTTCCCATAGAATCGTGTATAGTTGTACAACCGGCAACCTTTCCTGTATACGCTTCACCATATCCCACATCTATTCCTAAAATATAATCATATGGTATTTTTTCCTCAAGCACAAAGAATTTTATCCCCAATTTGCTAAAAATGTTATAAATTATATTAGATAATGCATATCTTATTTTTTTTTGATCTTGTATATATTCTTCTAATACAAAATTCTGGCTTAATATATTATTATTAAATAGTTTGGATTTTAGGGATATATAATAATCATATGTTCCTTCTTTTAATCTTTTAGACTTTCCAAAAATAAATGCAAATCCCACATCTCCCTGTAAAGAATCTACAATTTTGAAAATGATTTCGTTTATTCCCTTTTCGCTATTCTCAAATGAAAACATTTTTTCTTTATAATTTAAGTAAGGTATATTAATCCTAATTTTTTTATAAACTTCTCGCATTATGTTATACAT
>JALTZH010000131.1 GCA_027051265.1 archaeon
GTGTATAAGATGTATTTCTTGTTTAAGTGCATGTACTCGTGTTAAGAGATATGCTATATCTTTAGCAGGTATTTCAAAGGGATTAAAAAATTTAGGGACGCCTGTTGTAGAAAATATGAGAGAATATCCATGTGATTTGTGCATGGAATGTACCAAAGTATGTCCAACAGGAGCATTGCAAGAGATACCTAAGGAAGAAGTAAAGATGGGGATTGCTGTTATTGATATCGATTTATGTTTGGGATGGAATTCTGATATATGTTTATCCTGTAGCAAGGTTTGTCCCTTTGCAAATGATGTATTTGAGTTTAAAAACTCAATGTGGGGAAATCAACCATATATAAAACCAGATAAATGTGTTGGATGTGGATTATGTGTTAAAGCATGTATAACTAAAGAACCTGCTGTTATAGTATATCCTATCAAAGAATATAAAAAAATTGAGAAAGAATACTTAACATATTTAGAATACGTGGAAAATTTACCATACATAAATAGGTACAAACTTGTATATGAAATAAATTTACCAAGAATAATGAAGATCGGCGTTGAGAGAGGCCGAGAAGAGATGGTTTTAAAGCAGTATAAGATTAGATAAGGATTATGATCATTGATAGAATTAGAAAAAATTTTAAATTACTGATATTGTTTATATTTGTTATACAGTTTTTTGGTATAAATATAGTATCTGGAAATCTTATAAGTTCAAAAGTATTAGATTTAGTATATATGACAGATATATTTTCAGGAATAGAGTTGATAATATCCTCCAAAAGCTTGAAATATCAACTTATATCGGGTTTAATTCTTATCATTACAATTTATATAATTCTTGGAAGAGCGTTTTGTGGATGGGTTTGTCCTGTTGATTTAATATTTTCATACACAAATAAAAAGAACAAGTATAAAATTTATAAGATTAATAATCGTATTCCTATAATAGTTGTTGTTATCACATTCTTCATACTAATCTCGTTTTTACTTTCTCAGCCAATCTTTATTACGTATATTTCACCAATCACTAATTTTTTCAGAATTTTATTTCTACCGTTTTCAAGAGTCGAGTTTACTTTAATAATCCTTTCCATCATTTTACTATTAGTAGTAATAATAATTGATAGATTGAATAAAAGATTTTGGTGTAAAGATTTATGTCCGATAGGCTTTATGTACGGATTATTAAACAAGATAAGCGTTCTTAAAATACAATTGGATAAAAAGAGATGCAAAGTATGTTATAAATGCAACGAATCTTGTCCAATGAGTATAGATATATTAAATACTACTAAAAGTTATATTTCTTCGGTAGATTGTATTTTATGTGGGAAATGTATTGATGCATGTAAACATAACGCTTTAAAATTTACTATAAAAACAATAAAAAAATAAAATTATTCCAGTGGTATATCTTTAGGAGGTTCGTGACATTTGCTACAATCATTTCTTTTATGACAATTCTGGCAGAATTGTTTATGTTGTTCGGGATTTTTTTCTCTTAATGGTATCTTATGAAGTCCGGCTCTCATATCTAACAATTTTGGAGCTTGGTGACATGTATCGCAAAAACCAACACCATGTAGTTCTGTTGTAACTTTTTCTTCAGGCTTTTTCTGTGTTTCTTGCTTAACTGTAGGTTTCTGTTGAGGTTGAGTTTGACAGGCTAAGGATAACAGGAGAAGAAAGAGTAAGAAAATTATTAGGATTTTTCTCACCATATTTTATTAAAATTTTTATTGAAAATTAAAACAATAATTATAATTCAAAAATATTTTTTTTAATCTCTTATACCATCATTTGTTATTGAAAATACAATTTCACCCTCAGGTAGATGAGGGGCATCAATTATTCTTGCAATTCTTTTACCACCTTTCGCTTTTCTTAAAAATATTCTATAAGTACATGTATGTCCAACTATATGTCCACCTATAGGAATAGAAGCATCTCCAAATATTATGTCAGGTTTAGCTACGACTTGATTTGTTACGACTATTGCAATGTTATAAGTTTCAGCCAATTTTTGTAACGCATGGAGATGTTTATTAAGTTTCTGTTGTCTTTCAGCAAGAGCTCCTCTACCTATATATTCAGCCCTAAACAATGATGTTAAGGAATCTATAATTATTAAACCAACATTCTTTTCTCTAATAATTTCTTTTACCTTATCGATTAAAAGCATCTGTTGATCACTACTATAAGCACGTGCATACGTTATATTTTCGAGAACTTTTTTTTCATCGAGATTTAAAGCCTTTGCCATCTGCATTATCCTTTCTGGTCTGAAAGTATTTTCAGTATCAATATAAATTGCCGATTTATTCAATCCTCCCTTATCTTCTGGCAATTGAACGTTTACCGAAAGTTGATGACATATCTGCGTCTTCCCAGAACCAAATTCCCCTGCAAATTCTGTTATGGCTTGCGTCTCTATACCACCACCAAGAAGAGTATCGAGATTTTTACTTCCCGTAGTTATTCTTCTTATCTTACTCCTTCGTTCTAGAACTTCAATTCCTGTTAGAAATCCCATCTTCAACATTTCTCTAGCAGCTGTAATTATTTTCAAAGCTTGACTTTCAGTTAATCCTACGGTTTCTTTAAGCTCGTAAACACTAGCGGTTGCTATTGCTTCTAAGGTATCGAAACCTGCCTCTATAAGTTTTTCAGCAGTTACTTCACCTACACCTGGAAGATCATATATCGAATATTCTTCTTTATCACCAACTTCCTTTTTTCGTTTTTTTGTAGCCATATTTATTAAAAAATAAAGAATCAAGCACTTATGGCTATTCTATTTTTATCTTTTCTTTTACTATTACCTTTTCAATACTTGTATCTGGATATTGGCCTTGTGAGTCTTTTTCATATTTTTTAACCATATCCCATATTGTTAGTAGAGCAATACAACATGAAACCAAAGCCTCCATTTCAACACCAGTTTTTGATACGGATTTTACAGTTGTTTCAACTTCAATATACGTATCTTTTATTTCGAAGGATACATCAACGTTTGTTAAATTTATATTATGACATAACGGAATTAGTTCTGATGTTTTTTTCGCAGCTAAAATAGCAGCGATTTTTGATACTGAAAACACGTCTCCT
>JALTZH010000132.1 GCA_027051265.1 archaeon
TTTATTATTTTAAACGTATTTTTATTAAAATATCTTAATATGTTTTCTCCAAACTGAAATCTTATCATGCTTCTGATATTTTCATCCTCTCTAATTTCTTTTGGTATTGGTTTATGATTCTTCAAGCATTCTCGAATTCTATCCATCAAATGATTTTCAGAATTTTTATCGGAAATGCTAATAAACTCTATATCAATGTTCCTAAATATATCCTTATAATTTTCTTTAAGATATGCTATTACTTTTGTGTTTGCTTTCTTTATATAATCTTTAACCAATGTTTTTATAAGAATCTTTTCCTCTTCAATCCAATGCCCTGTTGTAACGATATCATATTCTGTTGCTGGATAAAATTTCTCTAACTCTCTAGGAACTATACCTAATGGAGATGTTATTATAACCTCATGTACTAAAGTATATTTATCACCAGCAGCTTTCCTTATTATTGTCTTGTATCTTCTATGAGACTTTGATTTTGAATAAGGTTTTCTAGCTGAACATGGAAGAAGAATCGTTAATTTAATAAATTTTGGAGGTAAATATCTAGATAATATTCTTTGATGCCATCTTTTAACTTCTACTCTTTTATAACTTTCTTTCGTTATGAAAATCATATTCTTATGGTTGATTGTTATATATTAGATGAGGTTTTTAACGTTATAAAAGATAGAAAAATTAATCCGAAAGAATCCTCCTATACTTCAAAATTAATGAGAGAAGGTGAGGAAAAAATCCTGAGAAAGATTAACGAGGAATGTCTCGAATTAATACTAGCATCAAAAGATAATTCAAAAAGCAAGATAGTTCATGAAGCTACGGATCTCATTTTTCACATAATGGTGTTGCTTTGTTATAAGGATATAGAACTTGAAGATATTTATAAAGAATTTAAAAATAGAAGAAGATAATTCATCCTCTTTCAATACTATAAGTATAGCTTAAATCCTTCTAGTACTTATATTATATCCAACCCATTATGGTACAATAAATTCTTGTTAATAATCTAGAATAAATTTATGTCTGGAAATGATTTAAATGTAAAAATAGGATTTGAGATTCATCAACAACTGAATACCAGAAAACTTTTTTGTAACTGTAAATCTACTCTTATAAATAGGGATCCGGACTTCATCATAGTGAGAAAATTAAAACCCGTACAAAGTGAGTTAGGAGAAATTGATAGAGCTGCATTACAGGAATATTTAAAAGGAAAGACTTATGTTTATGAAGGATTTTATGAAAATACATGCCTTGTTGAATTAGATGAAGAGCCACCTCATTTACCAAATCAGGAAGCAATTGATATTGCAATTGAAATAGCTTTACTTCTTAATGCAACAATTGTTGATGAAATTCATTTCATGAGAAAAATCGTTATAGACGGCAGTAACGTATCGGGATTTCAAAGAACAGCAATAATTGGCTTAAATGGTTACATAGAAACGGAATATGGTAAGGTTAGAATTCCAACTATTTGTTTAGAAGAAGAGGCTGCAAGAAAAATAAGAGAAGAAAAAGATAGGATCGTGTATCGCTTAGATAGATTAGGAATCCCTCTTGTTGAAATATCAACATCACCAGATATTAAATCACCTGAAGAAGCTTTGGAAGTTGCCTTAAAAATAGGAGATGTTTTAAGAAGTACTGGAAAAGTTAGAAAGGGTATAGGATCAATAAGACAAGATATAAACATATCGATAGGAGATAATCCACGAATTGAAGTAAAAGGTGTTCAGGAACTAGAATTAATACCTGAAGTTATTAAATACGAAATAGAGAGACAAAAACATTTGTTAGAGATAAAAGAGGAATTAAATAAGAGAATCGATAAAAAAAGTTTCAAATTTGAAATATACGACTTATCTTCTATCTTTAAAAATACAAAATGTAAAATCCTCAGAAAAGCATTAAACAAGAAGGAAGTAATACTCGGATTAAAGTTAAAAGGATTTGCTGGTCTTTTAGGAAAACCTAAGGATAAGATAAGATTTGGAAAAGAACTGGCTGAATATGTAAGAGTAAGAACTGGAATTAAAGGAATATTTCATAGTGATGAATTACCAGCTTATGGTATATCAGAAGAAGAAGTTAATGCCATTCGTAACCTTATGAACTTAAGTAATCTCGATGCCTTTGTAATAGTGGCTTCTGATAATAAGAGAGCAAGAGAAGCGTTGGAAGTTGTTTATGAGAGGTGTCTAAAAGCTTTTGATGGGATTATCGAAGAAACAAGAGCAGCAAACGAAGATGGTACAACTAGTTATATGAGACCTTTACCTACAGCAGCAAGAATGTATCCAGAAACCGATATACCTCCTGTAAAAGTTTCCAAGGAACGTATTGAATGGATAAGAAAAAATCTTCCTGAGTTAATCGATCAGAGAATTAAAAGATATATGTCACAATATAAACTCTCAGAGGAATTGGCAAAGAAGGTTGCGAGAAGTGAATTTTTTAAGTTTTTCGAAGAAATTATATCCAAGTATAAACTTCAACCAAAAATCGTAGCATGGGCGTTGACGGATGTTTACAAAGAACTCAGAAGAGAAAATATATTAGTTGATGAGAAAAAATACGAAGAAGTTTTTGAACTGTTAAATAAGGGATTGATATCTAAGGAAGCAATACCAGATTATTTAAGAGGAAAATTTAAGGTCGAACATGTTACCGTTGATGACCTAAGAAAGAGAATTTCCGAGATAATATATGAAAGAAGAGACTATGTTAACAAACAACGTTTTAAAGCAATTAAGGGATTAATGGGCATCGTTATGAAAGAATTCAGGGGAAAAATAGACGGTAAAATCGTTTATAAAATACTTGAGGAAGAATTGAAGAAATACTTAAATGAGGGTCGTTGAAATATTCTGTTCTATACAGGGAGAGGGAAAGTTTTTAGGAACACCAGCAATATTTTTAAGATTACATGGCTGCAATTTACGTTGTAAATATTGTGATACGAAATATGCTTGGTATACGTTTGAAGAGCTCGAATTAAAAGATATAATTAATAAAATAATAAACCTCTTAAACATATACAATCCAAAACATTTGGTTATAACCGGTGGTGAACCTCTTTTACAGGAGGAAGG
>JALTZH010000133.1 GCA_027051265.1 archaeon
CTTCTAAATAATTTAATTGATTAAGTATTTCTAATATTATGTAACGTTTCTTTTGAAAGTGTATTTTATTACGCAGTTCATATATTTGTTTATTTTCATCTTCAGAAGCTAGAAGAAAAGTATAGGCAGGTATGCAATGTTGAGGTAAGAAATAAGGACATGATTTTAATTTGAAATTTTTGCATCCAAGTATAATGGGTTGTTCTTCGTCGAAATTTTCAAATTTTGCTAATTCTCTCAACTCTTCTTCTGTTAATCCTCTTTCCTTTATAGGATATTCCTTTAATCTCTCAAAATTAAATTTAAATTCCTTTTCTTTAAATTCGTTGTTCTTAGGTATAACTCTTATCAATATATAGTTGGTATCAATATCATCTTTTATATCAGCAACATATTTAAACCAGATTTTTATATCTTTAAAACTCTCAGGTGACCAACAAAATTCTTGTAATTTTTTCATATCTCGATTAATCATATCCCATAGGTTCCTTTCACCTATAATCTCTAACTTTATATTAAATACAATATAAAATTCATTATTTATTCTTAATAACTCTATTCTTCCATTCCTATCAAGAGATAAGCATAATTTCCACTTCCCTATCTTTCTTTTACCCATTAAATATTTAGAACTCAATCTTTTTAGTACTGTTTTTATATCCTTTTTTACTTTGTTTCTTAAGTAGACTTCCAGAATTTTATCTTTAATTGCTGAGTTCAGGTTTGATAATGACACTTTTTCATGGAATATTATATCTAAATTATTATTTATATTTTTTGGTAGATAATTTATTTTTGTATAAGAGTAGAGTTTGTTATTTAATTTATCCACATAGCCAAAGGCGTTCTCTAAATATTTAAATAACTTTTTTATTTCTTTCTCCTCAATCGTTTTAATATCTATACTATAAAGATAAGCATACTTTGGAAGTTCAATTTTTTCTATATTTAACTTAAAGATATTTAGTATCATAGTTTCATAACCTCTTCAATCCAACCTTTTATTTTTCCATCTATTTCATTCAATTCTTTATCAATATCGTGTAATTCATTCCAGATTTGCTTAATATCTATCCTTTCCTCATCGATCTTTGGAGTTACATAAAGTGTTACATTTAAGTTATAATCATTCCTTCTAATATCTTCCAAAGAAACAACTCTTGAAAATCCGGAAACTTCCTTCCATTCCTTATAAACCTCTACAATCCTTTTAATTCCTTCTTCTTTAAGTTTATTCATTTTCCTTACTTCTGGATGTTTTTCGAAATACTCCGATGCATTTATAAATAATATCTTGCCTATTCTCTCATGAAATTTTTTCTTGTTGAAGATTATGATAACACCTGGAGCACCTGTATTATAAAATAACTTCTCTGGTAGCAATATTATGGCTTCAACCCAATCCTTTTCTACAATCTTTTTTCTTATTTCAGCTTCTCTACCACCTCTGAATAATGCTCCGTTGTCAATTATAATTCCAACTTTACCATCATCCTTCGTGAAGTGTAATGCCAACTGAATCCATGCCCAATCGGCTGTATTATTCGGTGGATATCCAAAAACATATGCTTCTCTTATGTTTGATTTCTTTAACGATTCCTCACCATAACCATCCTGATTCCATGGCGGATTAAACACCACTATATCGAATTTTCCGTCATTTTTAAATTGTGGTCTTAAAAGAGAATCTTCCAAATACAATTTGACGTTTTGTCCTATAGGAATTCCATGTAAATAGAAGTTTAGTAACATTATGGCATAATTTATATCCTTTGCTTCCTGTCCTACAAGTATTAGTTTTTTAGCAACATCTTCTCCCTTTTTTTCCTTAACATGTTTGTACGAGTAGATAAGCATACCTCCACTACCTGCTGCTGGATCCAATATTTTTCTTCTAATTTCATCCGGTTCTAAAAGTTCGATAAGTAATTTAACAACCTCTCTAGGTGTAAATAACTCTCCAGCTTTAGCTTTTAATGGTGCAAAATAATTTATTATCCACTCATATGCTTCACCTAAAATATCCGTTTGTACGTTTGAAAAGTTTACCCTATTTAGTTGTTCAACGATTTGTCGCATTATGGTATCGGAATCTTTTTTTCCTATTAGATCATCAAAGTATCTTAAGAATTTTTCTAAGGCGGATTTGATTTTAGGATTTCTATCAGCTATTTCTTTAATAGCGTCTCTAATTCTTATGGTTAATTTATCGGTAGTTGTTATAACATTACTCCATAAACAATCCTCAGGTATATCTATTACATGATACGATTTATCCTTTGCCTCTTCTTTCGCTTCTTCCTCAGGAATGCCTTCTTCTATAAGCATTCCAACAGTTTTCTTATACTCATACTCCCAGTTATCACAGGCTGCTTTATAAAATAAAAGTATGAGAAGTATTTCATAATCGACCTTTCCTCTAACCAAATCCGCAATTGCTTTCATCAAATCGATTATTTCCTTTCTTGTATCTTTACCACTAACACTAAGAGGTATGTGTTTAACCAACTTGTATACGCTTTTTCTCATATCAATCTCATTCTTCTTAACAATTAATAGACCTCTTTTTCTTAATCTTGACAATAGAGTATTCAGCGATTTCTCAGAATATTTAAATATACCGGATTTTCTTAATTCTTCAAGTGTAAATTCACGATCGCCAAATATCTCAAGAAGCTTATAATAAAAGTCGATGAGTTGTCTCTCCCTTGTCATGTTAATACACCCTATATTAATGTTCTTTTCAAAACCCCTATCATAGATTCATAGAAAGGATAGGAATGATATTTGAAATGAGTATATTTCTTCTTCTCTTCAATAATTCTTTCGAATTCTTTAAGTACTATTTTAAAATTATGATCATCATTTAAGTATTTTTCAAGATGATACAAATACCTTTTAATCACAGGATAATCATGTTTATTATAAGCAGGGAATGATTTCTGTTTCTTATTGAATCTTTTCATACGTCTAATTGCTTCCTTTCTTATTTCCGTTATTATATCTTCCAACATAAATACTGCGCACATCATATAATATAATAAAAAAATAAAATTGAAAAATTGTTATTTAATAACAGACAATATTAAATG
>JALTZH010000134.1 GCA_027051265.1 archaeon
GAAAGGATTCAAACCTGCCTCTTTTAAAACAGTTCTAAACGTTTCCTGATGTAGTGTAGGTGTACAATGTGATGTAACAACTCTGTTAAGCTTATGTTTTTTGATAGCTTCTTTTATTTGATTCCTCCCTGGATCTGAGCATAAAAACATGTTCTCTTCTGAAACAATAACGTTTGGTAATTTTTTCGCATATTCTACAATTTCCTTTATGTTTAAAACGCCACCAATATTTTTACCACAATGACATTGGAAAAAACCTATTCTTAATTCTTTATCATTCTTATCTTTTTGACTCATTTACCAACCTCCAATTTAGGAAGAGATATTATCTTCTTATGAAATTCAACAAGTTTCTCATAGAGTTTATAATAATCAGCATTAGTTACCTTTATAATATCTATACGTTCCTTTTCAACACCAATTGCATCTAGTATATCTTTACATATTCCTACTAGATACGTTGCGTATTCGTTTCCTTTTAGATAATGACATCCGTTTTCAAGACATCCTATAAGAAGAACACCATCAGCTCCTGAGCTCAAGGCTTTAAATATATCCAACATTCCCACCCTGGCTAAACATGGTACTGGAATGATAAGGTAACTCTCTGAATATTTTAATCTTTTGATTCCAATCATATCTAACGCAGCATAACCGCATTCATAACATACAAAAGTTGCAATCTTTTTATCCATTTTTGCTTCCTTAATTAACGTTTCAATGTATTGTAACATCTGTTCCGTTGTATAACCTTCAAGTTGAGCTGCTCCGGTTGGACAATTTGCAACGCATGCTCCACACGATTTACAATTCTCTACCAATACTCTAGCTTTCTCACCATCTCCCGTTATAATCATTTCAATAGCTCTATGGGGACATACTTTATAACATATTTGACAACCTATACATAATTTCTCATCAATAACACTAGGGGCTCTTGGTCTTAATCTAGGCAGAAATACTTCTGTTGCAATCTTTTTGGCAGTAGCTTTCGCTTCTATTATACAATCTTCGATACTTTTAGGACCTGTTGAGCTTCCTATAACGTATATACCTCTTTTTCTTGTTTCAATTTCTCTTAACTTATAATAGAGTTTTTTGAAAAAGTTATGTTCGTCCAATTCAACATCTAATATTTGTGATAAATCTTTATTAGTATCTGGAGCTTTTAGAGCAGATGAGAGTACAAGAAGATCTACTTCAATATCTTCAACAACGTTTTCCAAGGTATTTTCTACCGATAATTTTAGTACTCCATTTTTCTCGGTAACGTTTGCAACCTTTCCTCGTATAAATTTTATACCCAATTTTCTAGCTTCATTGAACAACTCCTCAGCCTTCCATATTGTTCTTATATCCATATATCCTATAAAAACTTCTTTCCCTCTCTTTCTAAGTTCTATAGCATTCTCAAGTGTATAGATACAACACATTTTTGAACAGTAATTGTAAAATTTTTCATCTCTTGATCCTACGCATAGTTGCATGAAGATTCTATTCGCTTTTATATCTTCGTTTCTCATCAATTTTTCGGATAATTCAAGTTGTGTTATAACATTTGGTACTCTTCCATATTTGAGATATGTGATATCAAACGGTTTCCATTCTTCAATACCTGTCGCAATTATTATACATGGGACTCTAAAATTCATTATTTCAATAGTATTATTCTCTCGTCTAATTACAGTTACGGAATAATTTCCAAATTTTCCCAATACACTTGATACCTCAGCGTTTGTTATTATTTTAGTTTTTCTTAAATTTTTTATAATATTATTCAGAAACTCTTTACCAGAAACATTATACGGATAAATCTTTGGTAATCGTTCTATAATTCCTCCTATTCTTTCATTCTTTTCTATTATAATAGGTTCAAATCCCAATCTTTCAAGACATTCAGCAACTTTTAATCCTGAAACTCCTGCCCCTATAATTAAAACGTTCTTGTTTGGCTTAATCTCTTCTACTATGGTTTCTTCTTTAATGTTCTTCATCTTTTCGATAGTAGCTTTTATCATAGCTTTGGATTTCTCATATGAAAGTTTTTTATCACGATGAACAAAAGCAACATGCTCTTTCAAATTTACTATAGAGAATGGAACCGATAAAGTAACGTTTTTCAACATGTTTCTAAACGTTCTTTCATGGAACTGTGGTGAACATGCGGCAATAACTAATTTGCTTATATTATTCTTTTTTAATTCGCTCCATGGCTCTTTATCAATGCATATTGCATTTCTAACAAATACCTTTACATCATTGTCAGAGATTTCATCCCTAAGCTTATCAAAGTCTAAATCAATTACACCGTTACATCTACATATTATTACACCAATTGACATAAATTCACCTCAACAGGTAAACGTTTTATACATCATCATTACAGCCTCTTCACGCCTCTTTTTAATCTCTTCTGTTATTATTGGATCCAGAAACTTTAAAGTTGAAGAAATTGAAGATTTAATAGTTTCTGGTACATCTCTGATTTGTGAGGCTGTTCCTGAAATCGATACAATTTTTGAATCCTCATACGCAAATCCGTACTCATCAGTTTCTATACCTAATAATTTAAAAATTTTTAAGCTGGATTTATTTGGAACTAATGCAGATGATAAAACAACGAGATCAACATCAATCTCCTGAAGTTTTTGCTCCAATGTATTTTCAACGTAAACTTTTAAATGTTTCTCATGTTCTTCGATACTACCTGGTCTTCCTCTTATAAATTTAACACCAAGCTCTCTTGCCTTGGAATACCAAAACTCATATAATCCATAGCTACGAATATCCATAAAAGCTATGTAGATATCAATTTCGTTATCTAGTTCTTTTAACATTATCGCATGCTTTAATGCATATAAGCAACATATTTTCGAACAGTATTTGAATCTCCTTACATCTCTTGAAGCAACACATTGTATCATTAATACTCTGTTTATTTTTCTACCATTTACTATCAAACCTTTTTTCTGCTGAGATAAAATCTTAGCCAATTCGAATTGTGTTATTACAAATGAAGACTTGCCATATTTATATTCTATAATATCATAAGGTTTGTATTCTTCAAAACCTGTAGCAACTATTATTCTATCAACAATTTCTTCAAATATTTTTTCGTTATCGTCAAGGTTTATTGCGTTTGTTTGACAAACTTCTAAACACTTTCCACATTTTTTACAAGATTTTATATCGATAGTATATACTGGAGGAATACCTTGATCATTAATATAGATTGCTTTTCTTTTACTATAATTATCTTGAATAGTTACTGGACAAACATCTTCGCATCTTTTACAATTCACGCATCTGTTTTCATCTACATATCTTGGTCTCTTGATTATTTCAATTTTAAAACGACCGTTTTCTTCTTTTATATCTTTAATCTCAGATAATGTATAAATCTTTATATTTTCTATCGAATGTATTCCAGATCTATAAAAGCATTTCCTTATACCAGTTGAATCTCTACAGGATTGTATACAGTAGGAACAATCTAACGGATAACTTGGAAAATATTTATGTAAGTATAAAGCATTTCCTCCAAGATATGGTTCCTTCTCAACTATTATCACATCGTAACCATGATCAGCTAATTCTATTGATGCCTGTAAACCGGAGAGTCCACCACCTATTACAACAATTTTCATAACTTTATCATCTCGTACGTTAGATTTTTATCCAATGCCAAATCCTTTTCGTTCAATCCTAACGAAAGACCTAACAATTGCGTAAAGTATAAGACAGGAATTTTTATGTCTTCGTTGAACGTTTTTACAACTATTTCCTGTTGCATATCTAAATTTGAATGACATAAGGGACAAGAGGTAACGATTAGTTCTGCTCCGTTATCCTTACATGATTTTAGTATATTTCTTATAAGTTTTAATGCAGCATCGCTTCTTGTAATTATTATAGAGGCACCGCAGCATTTTGTTTTGAATCCATAATTTACAGGTTTTCCTCCTATTGCTTCAACTATTTGATCCATTGTTCTAGGATTTTCTGCAGATTCTATAGAAATCTCACGTGGTCTAACAAATAAGCATCCGTAATACGATGCAACCCTTTTATTTATAGGTTTTTTTACTTTTTGTTTAATTTTATCGATACCAAAACTTTTTACAAGAAAATCTACCGGATGTTTAACCTCAACGTTTCCATCATATCTAAGACCGATTTCTTTCAAATAATTGTTTATTCTATTTTTGAACGCTTCATCGTTCTTTATTTTGTAGTTGACGTATGCCAATCTATTATAACATTCACTGCATGGTGTTATAACAATATTCAAGCCACTATTTTCTGCGAGAGCTAGATTTCTAGCTACTAATAAATATGAGAACTCTACATTTATAGATGGTATTGCTGTTGCTCCACAACAATTCCAATCCTTAATTTCTTCTAGATTTATACCTAGAGCTTCAAAACTTTTAACCAAACTCACTAGATATGAATTTTCCAAACCTTCTAGCGAGCATCCGGGATATAATCCAAGTTTCATTTAATCACATCCTTTGTTAAATTATAAAGTTTAACGATATCTTTAACACCATCAATCTTAGATATTTTCATCTTAAGTTTTCCTTTTCTCCAAAGTTTTATTCCAAGATTTATATCTCTAACAATTTCTGAAAAATCTTTTCCTCCTTTTAATACAAGCTCGTTTATAAATAGACTTTCGTTTAATCTACCATAGTTAAGTACATGTTTAAGAAATGTTTCATAGAATGCTTTACATTTTTTAGGTATAATATTTTTTTTCATAGCAATATTTTTTAATGCAAAAGCCATTCTTGTAAAACTTATTTTTCTTGGACATCTGTAGGTACAATTGTAACAAGATGCGCAGATCCATATTGTATTAGATTTTAAAACTTCATCATCATATCCTATTTGTAAGAGATGTATCAATCTTCTTGGACCATAATCCATAACGAATTCCATTGGACAACTACCAGTACAATTACCACATTGATAACATGCGAGTGGATTTTCTCCTGATATTTTTTGGACTTGACTTGCTAACATTATATCACCTTAAATAATTAAAAGATTATTAAAAATTAAAAAATTATTAATAAAAAATAAAAAAGTCGCGGAAAGTTTACTTTATAACACCTTCCTTTTTTGCTTTTTCAAGTTCTTGTTTATAATATTCAATAGCTTGTTTTATATCCATAAGGTTCTTTAATTCTTCTTGTAAATTACTGGGTTTAATTGCTATTAACCAATTCTTACCTTTTTCCTTTAATATGTTAGGATTACTTAACGCTTCGTCGTTAACTTCAACAACTTCTCCACTTATAGGAGAATACAATTCACCGGTTGCTTTTACAGTTTCCATACTACCAAAAGGTTCACCTTGCTTAACTTCATCTCCAACGTTTGGTAATTCGATATAAACAACATCTGCCAAAACTTTTGCTCCAAAATCTGTTATATAAACCCTAGCTTTATCGTCCTCCAATCTTATCATTAAGTAGCTACCGTACTTCTCGTAGTAGGCATCGTCTGGAAACTCCATATCTTCTAACTTCATATAGCTTCACCAATAATATATAATTTATTTATAAATTAAAACAAATTAAAATAGAATAAAATAAAAAACAAAATTATTTAAAGACTTCTTTTGGAGCCTTTGGTGGAACTCCTAAATCTGGTAGATGTGGTATATCGATACCTCTCTTTCTAGTTTCTTCTAAACCTTTTATTACCATCTCGATATCTTCTGGTGGTATGGATATTGTCATATCGATATAATGGAATTTACCGTATTCTATTGCACCTGAACATGGTGGTACTATTGTTAATCTCTTCTTAACAGATGTCTTAACATAACCATACATGCATGGAATTGCATTAACGCCGAAGGTCATATCTGCTTCAAGTAGTTTTCCATAGAAACCGTAAGCATGTAGAACTCTAGTACCAGCCCATGGTTCACCAATGATTACAATTGCATCTGGATCAAATCTCATTTTACTTAGAGGTGCGGCTGCAAAACCGATAAACGTTTCTGGTGTTAATCCTTCGATTTGTTTCTTTCTTAAATCTACCATTTGCTTTGCAATATCTTCACTTGAAGCATATCTAGCAGCTTGACTTTTTACACCTTTCTCTTCAGGTGTTATACCTAAGGCTACGTTCTCCGATGTACATGCTAGAGATTCTTTTTTAAGACCAACTGCATATCCATGAACTGCCAATCTTATTAACTGGCAAGTGTACATGTCTTTGTTTATTATTCTTACACCTTTAAAATCTGCGTCTGATTTACATACCTTAAAACCTACTGGATAATATTTCAATTTTAACAAATCCATCAATTTTCTCTCGACGTCTGTCCAGTTAATTGCTTTTACTTCAGCAGCCATTCATAATCACCTAGTTTTAATTATATGATGAACAACTATTTAAATTTTATGTTGATGTTAAAATATTTTTTATTTCAAATCATTTTAATATTTAATCAAATAATAAAATAGGTAGGAAAATTAGATATATTTAATAATGGTAAAATTTAATATTTTAATAGACCCGAGTGAACCGCAGGGTATGATCCAATGAGTACCCTTGGCGCTCGGGTCTCTCAGCCCCCGTGTCTCGCACGCGCGTGATACGATGATCGCGCGTCGGAAAGCGGGGGCACAACTTGAAAAATAAAATTATGTGATTATGTGAAAAGAATAAAGAATAACGGTAATTTTTTAAAGAAATTATAATGGTTGAAATTGGAGGTATTGTAAAATTTACTCTAATAGATTATCCAGGACATGCAGCATGTACAATTTTCTTACAGGGATGTAATTTTAGATGTAGATATTGTCAGAATGTAGATTTAATTGAAAAAAGGAAAGGTAATATGTCGATTGAAACTGTTTTAGAATTTTTAGATAATAGAAAAGAATATCTTGATGCAGTAGTTATATCTGGTGGCGAACCTTTAATTCACGAGGATCTTCATGATTTTATTAAAGAAATAAAGGTTCGTGGATTTAAAGTTAAATTGGATACGAATGGTTATCTCTACCAAAGATTAAAAGACGTTTTACCTCATGTAGATTATGTTGCAATGGATATAAAAGCAAAGAAAGAAAAGTATTCAGATGTTGTTGGTGTTAATATTAACTTTGAAAATATCTTAAAAAGTATTGAAATTATTAAAACATACGCAAAAGATTACGAGTTTCGAACAACAGTTGTACCAGGACTTGTTGAAGAGGAAGATGTTGAAGAAATTGCCAAAACAATATCCGGATCAAAGTTATATGTGATACAAAATTTTAATAACAGAAGAACATTAGATGAGAAACTGATGAAAAGAAATCCATTTGATTATACTAAAATGAGAAAATTTAAAGAAATCGCTGAAAAATATCTCAGCAACGTTAAATTAAGAAATATTTAATTTCTATGATGAAAAAAGCCGATATCATTCAAATACTTGAAGATCTTAAAATTGATACAAACTACGTAGTTATCAGAAGAGATCGCGTTATTCCAACTAGTATAAGATTGTCTGGATTAAATTCTACTAAAAGAAAAATTTTAGAACAAGAATATAACATACGTGTATACTTCTCTGAGAATTTTCAAAACGCTGCTAAGCTGGTAAATAAGGCTATAAGTAAGTATAAACTGTTTAAACCGAAAGAAAAAGTTATTCTAGGGTATAGTGGGGGGAAGGATTCACTCCTTCTCTTACATCTTCTTGAACCTTATGAAAGAAAGCTTGGATTAAAAATTATAGCTTTAAATATTGATTTAACAATTGAAGGTGAACGACCATGGAAAGATACAAGGATAATTGAAGAACATTGTAAAATGTTAGAGATAGATTTCGTAAAAATTACACATGATAACGATTTGGTTAATTTAAAAAAAGCTTCCAGCTATTCGACATGCTTTATATGTTCAAACATTAGAAGATTGATAATGTTAAGATTTGCATCTAAACATAATATAAATAAATTAGTTCTTGCTCATAACTTAAACGATTGTGTAAACGTTTTACTCTCAAGTCTAATTTCTGGAAGATTTAGGTTATTAAATTACATTAAAGAATTTCACGATGCGGAAATACCTATCACAAATAATTTAAAAATTAAGTTGCCAAAATGTATCATCGTTAGACCCATGCTTGATGTTGAAGAAGATACAATTATAAAAGCATTAAACGAAGTTGAACTTGAATATTTTAGGGATAAATTGTATTGTAGATATAGTAGAGAGCGAGAAAACTTCTATAAAAAAGTTATAAACAATCTTTTCGAAGAATTAAAGAAAAAAAATCCAAACGCTAGAAAAAATTTAATAATAACTATAAGGAAGATGCTTAACAATTAATAATTTAATAATTTTATGATAAGAGTTAAAGTAAAAATCGGTCGAGAAATAAATGAAATTGAAATGGAAGAAGATTCAAGTATACTTGATTTGTTAAAAAAATTGGGATATAGTAGAGAAGAGGTTCTTGTTCTTAAAAATAAAGAAGTTGTAATAGAAGAGGAAAAACTTAAAGATGGAGATTTTATCGAAATTATTAGAGCAATATCTGGAGGATTTTTTTCATAACTTGCGTTCCAATTTGTGAATTACCCTGTTCTTACAGACGAGGCTTTGTTGGGGTTTAAACTCTTAATGGATACCTTTACCGTTCTGGCTCTCCACTACTTTTGTATTTTGTTACGTTTGTAGTGGAGAGTCTTCCTGTCTCGGGATTCATCGACGAGCTTTCGGGGGGAACGGGACTCCCCACATATGTCTTTAAGAGCTTTCAATCAAGTCACATATACATTTTAGTTAGTAGTCTCTGCCCATTCGGGTTTAGTTCGTAGCAACATATCGAATAGAGGCAAGAGGTTTTCATTATTTAATAATTAATAAATAATTTTAAATATATTAAATTATTAAATATCATACATTTATGAGCATGTCAACAAAAGTATTTAAATGTTACGAATATATTATTAATCATTTCTGCCCACGGGGTGGTTCACGCACTTCTACTCCTACTCATCCCGTAGAAAAGGATGGTGAAGCTACTTGCACGATATATATGCCTAGCGGTCAGATTGTTGGAACCGAACCAAGCTCGGCGACTGCTATTAAGCTATTAAACTATTCAACGTTAATTAAATATTTCCATATCCCTCGCTTATCTCTCTGCGTATCTCTTCACTTACGGAAGAGATCTTGTAAGCAACGTAAGAATAAAAAGTATACAAAACATCGCTAAGAAAGCCCCACTTTTAGTATGGGGATGAATTAGAACAGTAATATGCAAAAGATTTATATAATGAAAATTATATAATTGATAATATAATATATAATATACAAAAAGGTGATCAGCTAAGTTCGTTAAAAAAAGCATGTTGTTTAAATACCTTGCTTACGGTATGGAAGTTCATAGAGATGTCGTAGCTACGCTAAATATAGCTCTAGTCCCAATGAAATCTTACTAAGCTGAACTGGCAGCGAGATAGACTTAGAGGGATCGAGAGAAGTGGATTTAAAGGGGTACTTTTTTTAAGTATTCAAGAAGAGTCTTAATCTTATAGAAAATAGCGGGTATTATTCCTATTACTGTACAAGTTTCGAGTTCAACATTTCTTCCAGTTATTTCATAATGATATTTTGCCTTTCTTATTATTTTTTTAGGAAGTCCTTTACGTCCAAGACCTATTAGAATACAAAGGTTTTTCTTTTTCGAAAGTTTTAATATATCAAGTTCATTCACTCGTTTCTCATCCTCTGGATCTGGAGTTGCTACTATGATTTCACCCATATGTGCTGGAAACCAGTTGTTCGGATAATCTACGTGTAGGATTTTATTTCTATTAAGCATTATCCTAATATATTCTCCCTCTTTACCTATTGTTGTTCTAATGTTAACGATTTCTTCTCTAAAATTTTTAAATGGGAATCCAACCAATATAAGATTAAAATCAAAAGCATAACATACCGCTGCCGCTCTAGCAATTGTTCTTATATGAATTTCATGTAGTCTTTTAGGGTCATATGTGTTAAACAAACCAAGACTCATTCTTTTCATATTAAAAATTCATGCATCATTATCTCAATTTTATTTATATATTAAATTTTATGGGTGTTAATTTATCTGAAATTGTTAAAGGAGAAGAAATCGAATTGAATTTTTTAAAGAATAAGATAATAGCTCTTGATGCTATGAATGCGATGTATCAATTTTTATCCTCTATAAGACAAAAAGATGGAAAGCCTCTTATAGATAGTAAAGGTAGAATCACAAGTCATCTCTCAGGATTATTTTATAGAAGTATAAATTTATTGGAAAATGGAATTAAACCCGTTTATGTCTTTGATGGTAAACCACCAAAACTTAAACAAAGAATCATCGAGGAGAGAAAAAAATTAAGAGAAGAAGCTGAAAGAGAATGGCTAAAAGCTCTGGAAGAAGGAGATTTAGATAAAGCAAGAAGTTATGCTATGAGAGCAGTTAAAGTTGATAGTGAAATGATAGAACAAGCAAAGAAACTCTTGGAATATATGGGTATACCTTATGTACAAGCTCCAAGCGAAGGAGAGGCGCAAGCTGCTTATATGGCGAGGAAGGGAGATGTTTATGCAGCAGCTAGTCAGGATTATGATTCCTTACTCTTTGGAGCTCCTAGATTAATAAGAAATCTCACCATAGTTGGAAGAAGGAAACTTCCGAGAAAAAACGTATATGTTGAAATAAAACCTGAGATTATTATTCTAGAAAATCTTCTTAAAAAATTAAAAATCAATAGAGAACAACTAATAGATATAGCAATTTTAATTGGAACAGATTATAATCCGGAAGGGGTTAGAGGTATTGGTATAAGAAAAGCATTGGAACTTATAAGAAAATACAAAAGTATTGAAGAAATAGTAAGAAGAAATGTTGTTAGAATAAATTTCCCATACGATGAGATAAAAGAATTATTTTTAAATCCCAATGTTACTGATGATTATAAAATATCGTTTCCGGGATTTGATAAGGATAAAATAATTAAACTACTTTGTGAAGAACATGATTTTTCATTAGATAGAGTTGAAAATGCATTAAAAAGATTAGAAGCTTCATATCCTTCAAAAAAACAAAAAAGTTTAGATTTATGGTTCAAGTGAATTTTGCAAATAATAGGAAGATTTAAATTCGTTTTCGTTTACATATGATATAGATTTCTCTACTCCTTTTTACTGATGCTTTAGGTTTATATATTTTACAAAATCTAAATATTTTTTTATATTTTTTATAAACATTATAAAATTCTTTAAACTGTAAAGCTTTAACTATAGCACTTCCATCTTTTTTGAGACATATAGTTAATAGTTCAAGCACGTTTATTAACAACTCATACATCCTCATATCATCAATATCTCTTATACCAGTTAATTTTGGACAGGCATCTGAGAGGATAACATCAAATTTATAGGATGATAAAGTTTCTCTGATGTTTTTATCGTTTATATCACCCTTTATAAATATATATCTGTTGTCGTTTATACTTGGTGGAATTAAATCTATACCAACAATTTTAACATTTTTATATTTGTTTAAGATATATTGACTCCAACTACCTGGAGAGGTTCCTATATCTAAAACGTAAATGTTCTCCTGAAAAATCTTATATTTCTTATCGATCTCAATCAATTTATAAACAGCTCTAGACTTATATCCTTCTTTCTTAGCTTTTTTATAATAGTAATCTTTTTTTCTTTTCATTAACCAATTTATCCCATATAGTATATAAAAATTTGCAAACCATGAAAAAATATTTGTACTAATATGAATTCTAACGATTGTTTAGTAGTTAGGTATGAAAACATAATAATAGTAGGAACAGCTCATCTATCGGAAAAAAATGCTCTAAAAGTATTAGAAATTATAAAAGAAGAGAAACCGGATGTCGTTGCTGTTGAATTGTGTGAGAAAAGACTAAAAAGAGCAAAGATGTTAGACGTTCCTATCTTCGAATTACTACGTAGAGGAGAGTTTTTTTCAATAGTCTATCAGGTTATTGCATCAGAAGTTCAAAGAGAATTAGGTAAAAAATTTAATATAATCCCAGGAAGTGAAATGCTTAACGCTGTTGAAATAGCAAAAAAGAATAATATAAAAATAGAACTTATAGATAGGGATATTGATATAACTATTGGAAGATTATCGACGACACTAAATTTCGTTGAAAAATTAAAACTCATATTTGATACAATAAGAGGAATAAGTGCTAGTAAGGATGAGCTTAAGAAAATAATGGAAGAAATTGATATAAATAAGTTTATAAACGAAATTAAAACTAGTTACCCAAAAATATATAAGATTCTAATAGATGAAAGGGATAGATATATGGCATATAAATTACTTAAGATTAAAGATCATCATAAGAAAGTAGTTGCTATAGTTGGGAAAGGTCATGTTCCTGGAATTCTTAAGTATTTGAAAAATCCCGATCAAATTGGTGATATCAATAGTCTTCTTGAGTTTAAACGAAAGAAAGGCTTAAAACTCTTATTTGTTATTATTTTAATATTGATATTATTATTTTTAATATATAAAAACATAGACATTTTATATTATTCAAAAATATGGTTCATAAACAATTTTGTACCAACATTTATTCTGGTTCTAATAGCTAGAGGACATATACTAACAGCACTACTTGCTTCAAGTTTAGCACCAATAACATCTCTATTACCTTTTATCTCCGCAGGTTTAATAGCTTTAATCGTTGAATCTTACTTGAGAAAAATTAGTATAAGAGACATTTTAGAGTTAATTAGAGAAGAGAAGTTACGAAAGATATTAAAGAACAAAGCTTTTAAGGTTCTACTTGTATCCCTTTTTGCAACGATTGGTTCATTAATAGGAACACTAATCTCTATAGAGAATGTTATAATACCAATAATTAAAGAATTGTTATAAACATAATTTTTTTATATAACTATAAAATAATTTTTTCCTATGGAGTATAAACACTTCTTATATTTAATGTTATTCTCATTATTTGTATCATCAACAATATTTGCAATCTATGATCAATTTAAAAGTATGAGAAATACTGATATCTATATATCAACAAAATCACCACCTAAGATTTTAAAAATTTTAAACGAAAGAAATATAGTTGCGGAAAATGTTTCCATAGCGAGTGTGATGTTTAGTGATTGTAACGAAAATTACTGTAATTATTATTTGGAAATACCATCAAACATTACATCTATAATTCTTATTGAAATCAAATACGAAAACGAGAACTATACCAATATATTTGCAACGGTTAAAGCACCTGGAGAATATTCTTCTCTTGGTAATTACATCTATATGGCAATCGGATATGGTAGATCTCTTGGATATGAATGCTATAATGGTTCAGATCTTAACTCAGATTTTAAAAACAAAGTTGGAATTGAAATAAACGTAACGAAATACGAAAATAAGCTGTACAAAATATGTGTTGTTGATAGTAGATTATGTAAAGGAACGGATGCTTTTTGTTATGCAAAATCAAACCTTAAAAAGAAGTTTAATTACGTTATCCTTATATTTCCCTCTATACAGATAAAGAAACAATATATTCTTAAAATCTATTATTGAAATTAAAAAAACGTTACGAAAAATGAGATAAGAATAAAGATAAAGAAAAACAATTTGTAATAAAGCAATATTTTATTTTTTATTTGGTTAAACAGAAAGTTTATCAACATAAACATAAATAGGGGGGATTAGAAATTCGGTTGTATACGATGTTTAAAGAGTTTAGTGATAAAGTAAAACCATTCGATAAAAAGTGTTGTCTCTTTTG
>JALTZH010000135.1 GCA_027051265.1 archaeon
GTTGTATATCTATATATAATCCAGGATTCTGACCAATTATTCTTGACATAATATCAAGAGTTAACTTAAAAATTGGTGAGGAATAATTTTCTACATTTTTGAGATCAAAATCTATGTTCTTAAGAGTTTTTGCTAATGATAAATATATGAAATGTGTTAAGCATTGAATCACGGACATTACTCTATCATGATCATCTGCATCCATTATGTAATATTTCGCATCAAATTTTCTTATCATATCTAATACAAAATCAAGCCATTTCTTCACCTTTATTGGGATAATAATAAAAAGTTGTCCTTTGAAACTATTGACTCTAGGTGAAAACATTGGATGTAAGCTTATCACTTCACATTTAACACTTTCAAGTTCTTTAACAATAAAAGATTTTGTTGAAAATAAATCCATCAATAATTTATCGGAATTAATTTCCGATTTAATTTCGTTTAGAACATCTCTTGCCCTTCTAATTGGAACGGACAGGATTATTATATCAGAATCTCTACATGCTTTTTTATTATCTTTAACAAATCTAACACCAAGATTTTTTGCAACGTATTCTCCTTTTTTCTCATCTATATCCGTAATTATTATATCGGTATAATGATTCTTCAATTCTTTCACAAAAAGCTTTCCTAGCTCACCTGCTCCTCCAATTATACAAAATTTCATAATTAAAATAAAATTATCAATCACAACATATCTTCAATTAAAACTTGATTGTTTAAATGTTTAAATTATATTTATGGTAAAACTAGCGATTATAGGAATTGGTAAAGTAGGATCAACGTTGGCATTTATTTCTGCCATGAAAGGAGATTTTTCAGAGATAATATTGATCGATAGAAATAGTAACAAAGCAAAAGGAATAGCATTGGATATATCGCAATCTTTTGATGTCGAAATAACTGTTACAGACAATTATAACGATATAAACGACGTAGATCTTCTAGTATTAACTGCTGGTGCTCCTAGAAAAGTTGGGATGAAAAGAGAAGATTTATTGGAAGAAAATTCAAAAATCGTAACAGATATCGCTTTAAAATTAAGGGATAAATTTAGAGGTATATCTATAATAGTAACAAATCCTGTTGATTTAATGTCGTATCTTTATTATAAAATTACAGGGTTTGACAAAAAGAAAGTAATTGGGCTGGGTGGCTTACTTGACTCACTTCGTATGAAATATTATTTATCCAAAGAATTAAACGTGGCAAAGAATAGTATAAATACGATGGTTATCGGAAGTCACGATGGAAGAATGGTACCATTAGTAAGATATTCGTATGTTGGAAATATCCCTATCAACAAATTATTACCTGAATCAAAAATCTACGAAATAGTTAACAGAACAAAATATGGAGGAGATGAAATAATAAGATTATCGAATACTTCAGCTTTTTTTTCACCAGCAATATGCATATATAAAATACTTGAAACAATAATTAAAGATAAAAAAGAGATATTATCTTTGTCCGTATATCTTAACGGAGAATATGAAATAAAGGATTGTTTTCTTAGCGTACCTGTAATTCTTGGTAGAGAAGGTGTGGAAAAAATTTTGGAACTTGAATTAAACAACGAAGAGAAGAGAAACTTAATGATAGCTTATGAGAAATTGAGAGAAAATATAAGTAAACTGGAAAGAATAATTTCCTTATAATTTTTGAATAAATAACTCATACTGAAATTATGAAAAAAACTATATTATATATCTACTTTTTAGTATTCATTGCAAGTATAGCTTTTTATCTGGTTCGTATTTCTCTAGCATTAAAAATGCGGGTCGATCTTAAATCATCAGTATTTGAAGCAACAGCTATAGTTTCAAGTTTCATGTTGGCTAGGGCTTTTTTTTCAACGATTTTTGGAATGCTTACAGATAAAAATCCAAGATTAAGAAGTACCGTGGTTAAATTTTCAACACTATTGATATCTTTTATAGTATTTTTATATTCTATAGTTGAGGAACCTTTACAAATAATTGTACTATCATTTTTTCACGGTTTGTTTGCAGGAATGTTATGGCCCAGTGTACAAGTAATATTAGGTCTCGAAGCAAAAGGGCAGAGCTTAATGTTAAGCATATATTTTGCATTAGCATCATTAGGAAGTAGTGTTGGATACCTATTATATGGATTATTACCACTAAGTAATGACGACATCCTAATCATAGGCTCCATTTTGTATATGATTTCGTTCTTTTTTTCCTTTGCTGTGATTAAAGAACTCAAAGAAAAAATTAGTAGGAGAAAAAACATGAAGAAAAGATTAATTGATGGAATTTTTGATAAAAAAATTATTTGGATATTGCTTGTTGCATTTATAACTGGAAGCATCTTTGGTATAACAAGCAACTATCTTTATATTTTTTTGTACGAATATTATTCACTTGAAAGAAATCATATAGCATATCTTCTATCAGCTTCTTCTCTTATTAGTATATTTGGCATGATATTAGCTGGACATATAGCTGATAGAATAGGATTAATAAAGACTATTGTGTTATTACTCATATCGTGTTCTTTAGGTTTTATGCTGATAACAACGAATCCTTATATGTTAATATTAGCGGTTCCTATGATAATTACATCTTCTAATGCATTGTTACCTTTAACAAGAAATGTTAGAATTGTTAAAGATATATCATCTGCAGGAACAGTTATAGGATTATCTAATACTTTATCAAATCTCGGTACATTTTATTCACCGCTTCTTGCTGGATATTTATACGATATCAATAAAAAAACAGCTATATTCACGTATCACTTAATTGTATGTCTAATTTTAATAATTCTTGGAATATATGTAATTTTTCAACAATTTTCAAAAAAGAGATATAAATGAATTATTTATTACTCTTAAGATATTCGAGAAGATTCTTTAGAACATCAGATATCTCTTCCCTTCTTTGGTCAAGAAATATTCTTATCAGATCAATTGGTACTGGAACCACAATTGTCGATGCTTTTTCCGTTGCTGCTTCTGTAACTGTTTGTAAGAATCTTAACTGTATAGCGGCTGGTGTTTTACTTATTATCTCAGCAGCAGTTCTAAGCTTTTCTGCAGCTT
>JALTZH010000136.1 GCA_027051265.1 archaeon
TATTATTCTTGATATTGATCATTGGTTAGTAATGTTAAAACTTTTGAAGAAACACAATGCCATGAAAGAATTTATGGATGAACATAGAAAGATAGCAATTGCTCATGGTGAACAATTGAAAGAAAAACTGAAAGACGCTGAAGATTTCTTCAAAAGACTCGAAGCATGTAATTTCTTCAAATATATAAAAGATAGGGAGAATGTTTATACATTAGTCTTAAACCATGAAGAATACAAAGAATTTATAAAAATCTTAGTTGAAGAAGTTTTAAAGCATATGGGTTATAGTATTAGAATAAAAGAAGATATTTTGAAATTAAGAATCTACTTGAGAAATAGAAGATGAGTCTCGTAGCTTTCTAGCTATATCTATATCTGCACCACCTTCTATCGTTTCACGCTTCCTTATTTTGACTACTGCAGGTAGTTTTATTATTGGCCCTGTTATAATTGCCTCTCCTACATTTAAGGATGGTAAATCTCTCGATAAATTCTCAGCTAACGTTTCCGATGCTTCTCTTACTGCTTTTTGATCCTGAGGATTTGTTATTCTTAATATTATTTGACTGTTACATTGACTTAAAACATCCTGATCTATTTTTGAAGGTCTTTGTGTAATTATGATTAAACATATACCAAATTTTCTACCCTCAGAAGCAATCTTTTTTATAATTTCCTTTGCTCTCGTAACTCTATTCGATGGTGCAAATCTATGGGCTTCTTCTATGAATATGAAAATTGGATAAGGTTCAGGTTGTCTTGAATTGTAATTATATATGTCGCTTAATATCTTCCATACAATAACGTTTGAAACATCATCATCCAAACCAGATAAGTCGATAACGGATATATGTTTAGGTTTTAAAATTTCATGAACGATATCTGTTGGTAATGATTCATTTTCAACGAATATTTTTGCATCTAATAATTTTGTTATATATGTTAGGATATTACTATTTGGAAATTGTTGATACGATCCTTGATATTTTCTTCCGTACAATTCTTTAAAAGCAATTATAAAATCCTCCGGATATATTATGATAGAATTTTGGAAGTGTTCTTTTACTCTGTTATATATCAAGTCAAACGTTGCTACAAACGTTTTTGGAATTGGATTATTTTTGTTTAACATTGTTTTGAAATTGTTGATTTCTCCAGCTAAAATATTGTCTTTTTGAAGTTTCTTCAACGCCTCTTTGTTTTTCAGAATTTTTTTGGAAAGTATATACATGTATATCGTTCTCAAATCGTCTATTATTTTAGACCAATCTTGTTTTATACCAAGTAATTCACACAAAGCTTTTAGATCCATATCAAACACATTTATTAGTAAATTTTTTGCGTCAATTTTATATCTAGCAATACTCTTAGGATTTCTAAACACAGTAAAATTTTTTATAACAATATCTCCTGATCTATTTCTATTTAGAAAAACGTAATCAGCATGAGAGTCGATGATTAGAATACTAGCGCCTTTTTTATATAGTTCTTCAATTAAAACTCCAGCGGTATAACTTTTTCCTGCCCCTGTTTGAGCGATTATTGCCAAATGTCTTAGGAAAGAGTTTATATCAAGAAAAACTCTAACATTTTCTCGATTTATAAGATGTCCTATGTATAAATTTCTCGATTCTCCTATATCAAATACGTTCTCAAGTAATTCATCATCCACTTTATACACTTTTTCTCCAGGTTTTATTACTTCTCTAGGAAATTCGAATAGTTTTTTTCTAGGATTAAAATATCCGATAACTTCCGCCTTAGCGAATAATCTTGGCATCTCTATTTCCGTCAGATATTCAATGTGTTCAACTCTTGCATCAATATATCCCTCACGATCTTTTAATATAGGATTTATGGATGAGATTTCAAGAACTCTAGCAAAAATAATTCCCTCTCTCCTTTTGATACCAATTATATCATGCTTAAGTACGATTTTATCTTCCATTATCCTAAAAATAAAATAATTCGTATACGACTCTCCAACGACAATTCCAATCTCTTCCAAATTTAAAACCTCCTCATACCATGTGAATGAAGATTCATATTCAATATATTTTCTATAAGTTTAACCAATTTTTCTTTATCCTTAAAAGATAGTCTGGAAAGTTGATCTACACGATTAAGTAATATATTGTATGCAACACCACCTGATGATAAGGAGAATATTATTTTTAACACCCTATATATTTCATCATCTACCTCAACAAATCTTCTACGAGTCTCTAAAAACTTTTCTTTAGGATAGAGCATATCGATTCTTAAGATGTTGGATAACGGATGTATCCTAACATAAAAAGTAACGATTGAAGGCACATCGTTAAAGTATGATTCCAGTAGCTTTTCGTATTCTTTATCAATGACATCTAAATCCAAAATGTTTTTAAAGAATTCCTCTCTATTCTTATTATACATTTTATAATAACCTTTAAAACTTCTCGATGCAGATAAGACAAAAGGTCTCGTATAACCAGTACTTTGACTTATGGTTTGAAGCATCATTACATCATTTCCTAAGTTAAAATATTCTTCTAAAAATTTAACAGCTTCTCCTCTTTTTAAAATTTTTTGTAATTCTTTGATAACTTTTGTAAAATCTTCAAATCTTTCCATTATGTTTATAATTCTTCCATAATCTTCTTCATAAATTTTAATTTCATCGAGAAATCTTTTCTCACAAAAATATTGGAGAAGGAAGGAACTTCTACTAAACTTACTGATACCAATTATTTTAACATCTCTTTTTAAGCATTGTTTTATCAATTTCAAAAGTATATTATAGTATTCTAAAATAAATTTTTTATAACCCTTTACGTTATATTTTTTGAATACATGCAATAATCTTCCATAAATACTACCATCTAAGAGTATATATTCCACATCGTTATGGTTTGTTAAAGCTTTAAGAGCAATTTTATGTTCATTGTATTCTCTTAATCTACTAACGAGTTCTGGTATTGTTTCATTTTCCTCATAAAATATTCTTATATCTGGTAAGAACTCATAGGTTTTATGTTTTAAGTAACATGCGTTTATGAAATAAACAACACTACCGTATCTCGTTTCAAA
>JALTZH010000137.1 GCA_027051265.1 archaeon
GTATCACTAAATTCTTTATATTTTGTGGAAGTTGAGATGACATACTTGTTAATTTTTGAATATGTCCTTGAAGAGCCTGGATTGGGTTCGTCAATACATTATATTGAGCAAGAATTCTATCAATTCTATCTTTTTTTCTTTGTATGGAGTTTTGAACAATAGTGCAAAGAGAATTTTTCTTAGGTAGTATATTGCTTGCAGACAATGCTATACCAAGAGTGTTTGTTAAGAAAGTCTTAAAGTTGTCACACAAAATTTGATTAAGCATAACTTCCCAAGTACATCTTTCGTTGATATTACGAAATGGTGTATTTGTGCTATTTACGCAATTTATAATTTTGTCAGTTATTAATTGAAGTAGATTGTGAATGTACTTTATAGAGGGATTATCGGGTTCAAGAGGTAAACTATATGGTTGAGATATTATATTATCTGCCCTTTTGAAGTAAAATAGATCAGATGTGTCGTTACCTAGTATCATAAAGATATGTACATCGTCATAAGGACTTCTTCCGCCTCTTCCTTTCCTTTGTAAAAAGCTATAAATTGTATGTGGGGCTTTATATTGTCCTATAAATGTTACATTTGGGTTGTCCAAGCCTAATTCTAAAACAGATGTTGCATTTATAAGTCTAGCATTTGAATTATAACTTCTGTCCATTGCCGTTACACTCTCTATCTCTTGATCTCCTAAGACACTGTTTATAGGCATGTGTTGCAAGTTAAGAATTTGAGATAAAGCATACCAGCATTCACCAGAATCAAATATCACACAATTAAGATGACAATTTGGCTGTCGTCCTTGGCAATTATAATTATTAAACGATATCTGACTTGGTTCTATTCTGAATCTCCATAATCCATTGTTTTCTGCATCTAATAACTGGTTCCTAGCTCTATAAACTAAATCTCTTGAGTCAAAAAAGAATAACATTTGTTTACCACGTGGGATTAAGCTATGTCCTAAAAACATAGCAGTTTGAATATAAACTGATAAAGGTGCTGCATTTAATTTGCTCCGAATAAAATAGTAGTATTCATGATGAGGTAACTGACGTCTATCCCGTGATGAAGGACTTATTACTCTAATGTTACTAGCATCAAAGAATTTTTGCCCAAAGTTTTGTGGATCATCGATGGTGGCACTTACACCAATTAATTTAATACCGTCCCTCACAGCTTTAATCCTTTTAACAATATTCGCTATATGTGCTCCATATATAGAGTGATATACATGTATTTCATCAAAAACTAAAAATTCTAATCTGTCTTTGAACCATTCATTAAAGTTAGGATCCATTAATAAAATCTCTAGTGATTCAACAGTCGTGATTAGCAAATGTACATTTTTATTTATATGATCTTCTTTTGACAGTGATATCTCAAACAAGGTTGAACAATTTGTACATACGAAATCAGTTACTCTATTAAATCCTCCTCTTAATTGATAGCCTCTTACAGTTGTCCCTGAGGCAGGATTATACCAAACTTCCGCACGTAAACGTCCGTTTCTACATACAGGACACCTATTCAATCTTGGTAAGTCAATAAAAACTTCATCGTGACATGCGTCTATCATTCGCATGCTTACTATCTTATTACGAGACTCGGTCTCATCCAGAGGTATTCTTCCTACATTTCCTCTATATCGGCCCAATAAATTATTAATGTCTTGGATTCTGTCAAATGGACGATTATTTTTTTGATGATTGTATAAGAGCGTATATTTTATGTTACTACTAATACCTTCAAATTGAATACCAATTCTAATTGGTGTTCCGTAAGTATTTTGAATGTTCCTATACATTTCAAGTATTCTCGATAATTGATCGGCAATTAGCTCTCTTCTTGGATATATGAGAATTCCCAGAAAATCTCCCGTTATTACTCTATCAATAACTGGGAGTAGAAAAGCTTCGGTTTTTCCAAACCCAGTGGGAGCGCATATAATTAATGGTTCATTCGACGTGAGAATATGCTCCCAACATTCATTTTGATACTCCATAATCATGGATCCTATACGCCCTTGAGGTATGAGATTCGCAATATTCTGAAGATGTACAGGAAGAGTATAAATGCTAACTGTTGGATTTCTACCAATTCGTGGTATAGGGTTGGGATAATTTATTGCTCCGACTAATTCTGCACCATTATCTTGTGCATTCCACCTCTGCCTCATGTTTACTAAAATTCTAAGGATATTATCATTTATGGAGGGATTATGTTGCGATATTATCAACTCTAAACACCTCCCAATAACCCAGCTTTATTCTTTCCATCACCTCCTCAATCCCATACCAGTAATTTTGAAACCCCCAGCTGTCATGTGAATACACAAGTTTTTTATTGTAAGAATACTTAAAATTTTCGCAATCCAGCGTGGGGCAAAACACAGCAGCAACACAGTACAGAAGATCATCAGAAAGACTGCCAAAAAGGTGGAAAATTTATTGTTTAACTCTACACTAAACAAATAAAAATACTCATAATAAATATAATACTTTACCTAAAACATAAAAAATTTTTCAAAACTATTTTTCTCATTTTGTTCTATCACGGATCCATCACCGCCAACACAAAACCTATAGGAGGAACAGACGTTCCGACAGTTATTCCTACAAACCATCTAATACCTCGTGTCCTTCTAAGTGGTATGAATCTTGAAAAGAATTCTTGTTTTTTATCAACAAACATATTAGCAGCATCGAAAATAGGTATTTCTTCTCTAACAAACCTAATTAATTTTCTATTTAACATTAAAATTGGTGTTTTGGATTTTTTTGCAAATCCGAGAATTTTTCCTATTATATCTCCAACTAAATTAAATTGTGGAGAGAGTTCAACTAACAAATCCTTAGAAATAAACGTTTTATAGCAGAAAGAATACACCTCTCTATCTATAAGTTCGTCTGTAATTAGTTCTATTTTTATTTGATTTAATCTTTTTTCTTTGAATATTTTATTCAATAATCTGAAATCTACAGGCCTTTGTGTCCATTTAGCAAAAAGTCTTGAAATAAAATAATAATATTGTTC
>JALTZH010000138.1 GCA_027051265.1 archaeon
GTTTGGCTTTGGTTTTATAAAGTAATTGGTAAGGAAAAATGTCCAATCGTTGATACATGGTGGCAGACAGAAACAGGTATGCATGTGATAACAACATATCCGAATATGAAAATGAAACCAGGGTATGTAGGTAGGGGAATCTTTGGTATAAAAGTTGATGTGGCAGATGAAAAAGGAAATATTTTAAAACCTGGTGAAAAAGGACATCTTGTCATAAAAAATTTCTTCCCAGCATTGATGAGAACGATATATAAGAATGAAGAGAGGTATAAATCATATTTCAAGAATGGTTTCTATTATGCTGGTGATTATGCAATGAAAGATGAAGAAGGTTATATAATGATTTTAGGTAGAAGTGACGAAATTATAAAAACCAGTGGTTATAGATTAGGAACTTTTGAGATAGAATCAGCAATCGTTTCACATGAAGCTGTTGCAGAAGCTGCAGTGATAGGAAAGCCTCATGAGATAAAAGGAGAAATTATTAAAGCGTTTGTTGTATTGAAAAAAGATTATGAACCAAGTGAGGAACTTAAGGATAGTATAAGAAAAAAAGTTCGTGAAATTCTTGGACCTATTGCAGTTCCTGCAGAGATAGAATTCGTTAAATCTCTACCAAAAACGAGAAGTGGAAAGATAATGAGAAGAGTTTTAAAAGCAAAGGAATTGGGTTTACCTCTCGGTGATTTATCAACATTGGAAGAGGAATAATTTCATAATTTTATTTTTCTTAAGAGGATATAAACGTAATCTCTAAGATATTAAAGCGTGTTAATCTAGAAGTTATACATTAGCTTTAAATTATTTATTTATGATTAAACCCAAACTTATTCCTATAGGATCTAATATTGGTTTGTTATATAAGTTGGTATTTTATACTCTAGCTGCTTTACTTGGATTAGCTATAATAGGTTTCTCAATTAGTGGTGGACCAATTATAATATTTGTAATATTCACTCTTCTACTTATAATATTTCTATTATAGATTCCACTACATGATTATTACAATGTAGGAAAAGTTAAGAGAGTTTTAAAAATTTTAGAGAAATTAGTATTAAGGATTGGATAATGATGTGTTGAAGTACCTGTCATATAGGTAAGAATATAATATTAGGTGATAAACTCGAATATAATTTACTTGTAGAACTTAAAAAGAGGTTAAAAAAGTTTAGAGCTGAAGCAGAACTTCAACTATACAAAGATACGTGATTTAAAATAACATTAATTCATTAAAAAATTAAGGTTTTTTTAGAACAATATAAAAAATCTTTAAAAAACAACTGTAGCATTGAAAAATTATGAAAGCAATTATTTCTCTAGATACAATTTCTTCGAAAAAATTGATTGCAAAAGCCACTAAAAAATATATAGAAAAAGATATAAATAAGAGATTAATAATAATAGCAAAAGGTTCTACCAATGCATTTTTGGTTGAAGAAATTTTGAAAAGAGAAATTGATAAAAATAGATACATCGCAGGATATTTAGATCATCACGGTGCATGTGTGACGGATGTAAACTTCAGGATAAAAGACGTAATCATTGATAGAGGAAAAATTATCGAAGGAAATTTATTCGATTATATAGAGAGGCTTGGTAAAGGAGATATTTTAATAAAAGGTGGAAACGCTATAGATCGAAACGGATACGTAGGTGTTCTTCTAGCCAGTAAAGAAGGAGGGACACTGAAGTATTATCCTATGTTAAAAGCAAAAGGTGTTCGTATAATAATACCAATAAGTTTAGACAAATATATACCTCATGACATATTTAAAATATCAAATATAATTGGTATTGAAGAATTGGATTACTCTGAAACAATAAAATTAGGTATATTACCTATAGCCGGTGAGGTGATTGACGAAATAAAAGCGTTTCAAATATTGTACAACGTTTCCTCATATCTTATATCTGCTGGAGGATTAAACGATAGAATCAAACTTTTTTTACTTGTTGGTAATGATGAAGATGTTAAGAGAGCTGTAGAAGATATCAAGAGACTAAAAAACAACACGTTTAGATATATAGTTCCAAGGAATTGTAAATCATGTCAATATGATTGTTCTATGAAATAGAGAAATTTTTTCAAACGTTAATTCATCTTATATAATTTATGTTCAAATCATGTCCAGGTAGTAGTATGTTTAAAAATTTAAGCATCGAAGTTCAAACCTGTCCTTATTGTGGAAATGAGGTTGAATTTTTCAGCGATGAAATGGAAGTCGTCTGTGATAATTGTGGTAAAAAAGTTAAACGCATTTTGGATAAGAACCTCTGCATAAACTATTGTAAATATGCAAAGGAATGTTTAGGTGAAGACATGCTGAAAAAATTAAAAGGAGAATAACGGATCAACACCTATTCTCTTTAAAACATCTTCTTCTTTTAATATATCATCAACATTTCCTTGCATAAACGTTTCTTTGTTTTTGTTCATCAATATTACGTCATCTGCAATCTCTTTTACAACTCTTATATCATGTGTTGTAACTACTATTGTTTTCTTTCTTTTTATTTCTTTAATATATTTTATTACTTCCTTTTTTGTTTCATAATCCAAAAATGCAGTAGGTTCATCCAACAATAATATCTTCGGATCTAAAACAAGAACAGCTGCAAGTGCAACCTTTCTTTTCTCACCTTCACTTAATCTCATAGGTTCTTTATCGAGCAAATTTTCGAGTCCAAATTTCTTAATTATATTCTTCATTATTTCTATATTGGAATTGTCTATTTGCTTTAATGAAAATTCAATTTCATCTTTAACTGTAGGATTAAAGAGGAAATCGTCAACGTTTTGAAACATTATAGCAACGTCTTTTCTTAAATTCTTATACTCATCTAAATTTTTCCCAAAGATTTTAACATATCCTCTCATAGGTTTAATTAGTCCGGATAATATCAGCATTAACGTACTCTTTCCGCATCCTACAGGTCCAAGAATTGCGGTACATCTATTTTTAACTACTTTTAAACTAGCATATTTTAGACCAATAGTTCCATCTGGATATTTGTAATATAAATCCTTTGCTTCAATTGCAATTTCATTACTTTGCTTTTCTAGCATAGTATTTATTAAAAAATATTCCTCTGTTGAAAGTTTAAAAAACATGCAAAATTTCTTCTTAAACTTTTATCATTCTTACACTAGTTTCATTAAGATTATAGAAATGAAAGTTAGGATTATACCTAAAGATATTCCCAACATGAACCTTAAAAGCTTATCAAGCTCTTCTCCAAATCTTTTAACTCATTTGTATTCTTTTAAATCCTTTTTCAACCTTTCCTCCATTTCTCTAATATTGCTTCTCAATCTATTTTTCGTGTCTTTGATTATTTTGGCTCTTATAGCTTTTCTGAGTAGTAGCTGAAAAACAGCGAATGATATAAATTTAACAATACCATGCTATCTGGATAGTCTTGATATCCATACTCGCAAGAAACCTTTAACCAAAGAGTTATGAGAGTCAAATATATTAATTAAAGTTATATAAATGAATCTATCGAGATGTGGAAAAAAGGTTATAATCGTAAATTGATATATGAAAAAAGAGGTGGAAATATTTTTAAAAAGAGCAGAAAGTTTTATTAAAGATGCTTTAGAGGATTTAAAAAGGGGAGACTATGATATAGCAATGTTTCATATAGAGATTGCATGCCAGCTTATTGTTAAAGCTAAACTTCTTGATTTAACTGGATATTTTGAGAGAACACACAGCATAAGAAAACTACTTAAAGATTTATCGAAAATGTATAAAAACAAAGAAATAAATGATTTCATCGATAAAAATTGGAAAATTATGAGAATTCTTGAATACTCTTATATTGCGGGGAGATATTTGCAAGTGGACTTCGAAGCAAAGGAAGTAAAAGAAGCTTTAAAATTTTATGAGAAGCTGAGGGATCTGTTATGGACTTCCTGAAATTGGTTTATGAGGAAAGAAAAAAATATTTTGAAAATTTGGATGAATATTTAAAAGAAATAAAAAACATCGTTAAAAAAGAAATTTCGGAGTTTGAAATATATATTTTCGGTTCTGTTGCGGAGAATAGATATTCCATAGGCTTATCAGATATAGATGTTGCAATAGTTTCTGATGAATTTAAGGATAGAAAAAAAAAGTTGGATGTTTTTGGTATGTTAACATGGATTTTTATGGATTCCCCATTTGAATTCCATTTATTAACAAAAGAGCAATGGAACTTCTATAGAAGATTTATAAAAACCGTAAAAGCCGTTCTCTCCTCAAGGTAGCTTCATAATATTCAGCCACTTTGAGGAGTTTTCCGTTCCGTTCTCTTTTATTAGGAGGACTTCATTGGGGGAGCATTCGGAAGGAATGAGACCCCCACATTCTGACTTTAATAACTTCTACCCATTTAGGTTTAGGTTATACGTACATATTGGGCAGAGGCAAGAAGTTTTCATTATTTAATTAAATGTTAACAGTTTCTTGCTCCGTTGCAAGTTTACGATGTTATTTCTTCGATAAATTTTTGTGGAATTCATCGAAGCATTAGAAAGGGATAAGGAGCTTAGGAAGAGGTTAACAAAGCTCATCGTTTCAGAGATTGTTCTGGATCCAGAGATCAAGTTTATTCTCGTTGAAAAAAGTCTCGAAACCCTTGCAACAAAAAATGATATCAAAGATTTGAGAAAAGAAATTAAAGACGTGGAAAATAGCTTGAGATACGAGATTTGATGCTTTGAACAAAAGGATTGATGATATAAACAAAAGGATCGATGATGTCTTCAAGGTTGTTTTGGCAACCCTTGTTGTAATTGTTGTTGGAATAATTGGTTTATTCGCTTCAAAGCTCTTTATCTAATTTATAGAGCAAACAAATTTAGCAATAGGAATCACTTTGAGATCAAGGAAATCTATCATTAAAGCAGTGCTAAAAAAAGTCACTACCAAAGATGATATCGAGAAACTTAGAAACGAAATTAAAAACGAGGACTCTTATAGTTTTTCTGATCAGTAGCTGAAAAATAACGAATGATACGATTTTGACAAAGTCGATCCAAGCTTCGCCCTTTAGGGCGGAGTAACATTTAAATATCGAACACTTCATTATATTTATAGGAACGTGGCGAGGTGGGTAGATTGAGGAAGCTACGAGGAAGGCTAAAAAGAAACGAGCAAAATGTTTGTTTGGTATATGCCCACCTCGCCACGAAGCGTCGAAAAAAGAAAGATATGAAGAGGAAACAAAAATCAATGCTAACGAGAACATGTAGAGTAAGATTAGCCGTAGAGAAGGAAACGGAGACAAAACTTTTCAAGCTTGGAGATGTTTTCGCTAAATGCTGGAACGAAGTTAATTATCTCAGAAGGCAGCAATTCTTCAACAAGGTAGGTGTGGATTTTGCAACGACAGAAAGAATGATCTACGAGAAGTACAAGAACGTTTTAAAGGTTAACGCTCAGCAAGTTGCTAGAAAGAACGCAGAAGCTTGGAAATCTTTTTTCAAACTTCTTAAGCTTAAGAAGGAAAACAAGGCCATGCTTCATAATTCCAAGACCACCGGGATATAAAAAGGATAGGAAGAAAAATAGATGAGAACCCTTTTTGATCATAAGGAACGATAGGTATGAAATTAAGGATTGCTACATTTATTTAAAAGACCTTAAGCTCAAACTAAAATATAAGGGTAGAATCCATATCAAAGGAAAACAAAGACGTCTCGAGATCCACTACGACAGTGTAAGAAAAAGATGGTATGCTCATATACCTTTCTACGTCGAGGAAAAAATCGTGAGAAACGAATGGAGAAAAGTTCCATTAACTCCTCGTGGAAATAAACAAGCTGGTATCGATTTAGGGATTAACAACTTGTTTGCAGTGTTCGTGAAAGATGGAACGACTTTCTTAGTCAGCGGAAGACCTCTGAAAGCAGAGGCGTTCTATTGGAGAAAGAAGATTGCCGAGGCACAGTCTGAAGGAAATTTAGACAAAGTCAGAAAGTACTACATCATCTGGAGAAGCAGGTTCGAAGCTTACGTTAGATCTAATCTAAGAGATCTGTTCGAAAAATTATATCAAATAGGTGTCTCAGTAGTAAAAGTTGGATATCCTAAATACATTGCAAAAGAACCAAATAAAAGTTCAAAAGTTAACTTCGAAATAACGAACTTGTGGAGCTATAGAAAAATACACCAATGGATTAAAGATCTTTGCGAGGAATACGGCATGAAATATGTTCCAGTTGAAGAACAACACACATCAAAGACTTGTCCTCTTTGCAGAGAGATCCACAACAACGGTAGAAAGCACAGAGACTTGTTCGTCTGCTCAAAATTTAAAAAAGCTTTGAACGCTGATTTAGTTGCTGCTTTCAATATACTCCATAACGGTGAGTCCCCGAAAGGGGATAGCCGTAACGGGCCTGAAACCGGGCCCTTTAGCTTACTCCCCGCTCTCACAGGAACCCTCGCCCTTTAGGGCGGGGAGGAGGTCAGAATATCATGCTACCTAAATAATTTATTTAATTTATAACGGAACATAAAATCTATACATCTGGTTCAAATTGTTCCTTTAAGACTTGGAACGTTTTCATCAACTATGCTGGATGCTTCTCTTAAAGAAAAACCTAGAGATTTAAAAATCGCTTCGTATAAGTGATGTAAATCTCTGTAATAGAAGGAAACGATATGAAGATTTATTTTTGAGTTGTAAGCAAATGTCTTTAAGAAATGTAGAATCAGATCATCTGAAATATCTTCTATTGCTATATTTTTGATCTCAATATTTGTGTAAAAATAACTTCTTCCTGAAATATCTACAACTGTCATTACAAGAGAATCATCCATTGGTATTATAGAATATCCGAACCTTCTTATACCTTTTTTATCTTTAAGTGCATTATTGAAAGCTGTTCCTAAAACAATTGCTATATCTTCGATTAAATGATGCTTCAAATCTCCCTCAGCTTTTATCTTTAAATCAAACTTGGAATAATAGGAAAGCGTTTTTAACATATGTTCCAAAAATTTGATTCCGATATTGATTTCATGCTCTCCATTACCATCTAAATTTATATATAATTCTATATTTGTTTCTTTTGTTTTTCTTGAAACTTCATATGTTCTTTTCAATACTACTAGTATAACTTAAACTCTTTTCCTATTTAACCTTAGTGTGATATATAAAATCAATAAAAAAGATAAGAAATGCAAATATAAGAAGTATACTATAGTAAAGCTAGCTGGGAGTATGAGTTTTCATTCTTTAAAGCTTAAGATTTTTCTCATGCAATCATCAAAATACTTTCTTTTAATATGAAAGAATGTAGAATAAAAATCATAGGGATGCATTGCGTTGCTTGTGAATCAACTATAAAAAATAAACTCTTATCTCTTAACGGTGTTAAAGATGTTAACGTTTCTCTCGCCTTAGAAGAAGCAAAAATTTTATATGATGAAAAGATTATTAATTTAAAAGATATTATAAAAGAGATACAAAAACTGGGTTACGATGTATACAAAGAAGAATTCTATATAAAGTTAAGAAACTTCGATACAATAGATGATGAAAGAATAATTAAGGAAAAAATTTCGGGAGAGAAAGGAGTTATTGATGTCGAGACATTTCATGCTTTAAAATTAATAAAGGTAACTATAAATCCCAATGAAACTTCTTTAGATGAAATTATATCTAAACTAAAAGCAATGGGTTACGAGGTTCTTGAAATAAAAAGAGAATTAGAGGAAGAAGTTGAAAAGAAAGTTTATCTTAAAGAAATAAACTTCTACAAAACAAGGTTTTTAATTTCCTTCGTTTGTTTAATACCAATTGCAATACTGTCTTATACAAAATTATATATAGCATATAAGGAAATAATACTTTTTATATTAACATCTATAATAATGTTTTTTTCCGCTTCTAGACTTATTAAATCGGCAATCATTTCGTTCAGAAATTTATCTCCGAATATGGATTCTCTTGTCATATTAGGTACAGGTACAGCATATATCTACAGCACTTTAGATTTGTTTTTACTTAAAACGGGAAACATTTTTTTCGAAGCATCTGCATTCGTAATCACAATAATATTACTAGGTAGATATATAGAGAGCAGATTAAGAGTAAAAACGTTTGATGCAATTAGAGAACTAAGTAAATTGATACCAAAAAACGTAAGAGTTTTGGAAAATAACAAGGAAAAGATTAAAAGATTCAACGAAGTTAAAATTCGAGATATTGTTTTAGTTAAAGAGGGAGAGACAATTCCAGTAGATGGTATTATATTGGATGGATATGGAGAAGTGGATGAATCTACAATAACTGGTGAATCAAAACCTGTAGTTAAGAAAAAGAGAGATCCTGTAATCTCCGGTACAATTGTGAGAAGTGGTTTTCTAAAAATCGTAGCTACAAGAGTTGGAAAGGATACAACATTATCCCAAATGATAAAGTATGTGAAAGAATCAAGCATAAAAAAACCTAGTGTTCAGAAATATATTGACAAGATAGTTGGTAAATTCACATGGATCGTCATAATGGTTGCAACTCTAACGTTTTTCATATGGAAATTTTTAATTGGTATAGAGACATATAAGGCTGTTCTCTTCACATCAGCTGTTCTCGTAATTTCATGTCCCTGCGCTTTAGGTCTTGCTTCTCCTTTGGTTTATTTGGTAGCTATAAACAAATCGTTAAGAAATGGTATACTCGTTAGAAATCCTGAAGTCTTTGAATTGATTAGACAGATAGGATATGCGTTCTTTGATAAAACCGGAACAATCACGCATGGAAGACAAGAGATCAGCATAATTAAAACCTATGGGCAACGTGAGGAAGATGTGTTGAGATATGCAGCAATAGCTGAATCAAGAAGCAACCATACAATAGCAAGAGTTATAGTTGAAGAAGCAAAGAAAAGGAATTTATACAATGGTGAGGAACCAAAATTCTTCGAAACATTTCTTGGAATGGGTGTCTATGCAAAATACAACGGACATGAAATTCTTGTAGGAAATGAAAAGTTGATGAAAATGTTTGACATCGATACATCTTTTATAGTAAATGATCTTAAAGAAATAAGAAAAAAAGGTGTAACGGTTATTTTAATCTCAATTGATGGAAAGATCTCCGGGATAATAGGTTTAACCGATAAGATAAGAAATGATATCAAAGATATTGTAAAATTTCTCAAGGATAAAAATATCAAACTTATAATTTTATCGGGAGATAATGAAATTATTGTAAAGAAAGTTGCTGAAGAACTTGGTTTTAATGAATTTTATGCAGAAGTTTCACCAGAAGATAAAGCTAAAATCATAGAAAGATATCAGGATAAGGCAAAGGTTATGATGGTTGGTGATGGTATAAATGATTCACCAGCACTAATAAAAGCAGATGTTGGAATAGCAGTCTCGAAAGCTACTGATGTAGCAAAAGCTTCTGGAGATATCATATTACTAAAGGACGATTTAAAATTGATAAGAAGTTTCTTCAAATTATCTGAGAAAACTTTAAGAAAAATAAAGTTCAACATATTTTACGCATTTCTATATAATACATTACTTATACCAATAGCTGCTGGAGCGTTATATCCAACAATTTTTATAAGACCAGAAATTGCCGGAACCGCAATGGCGTTATCTTCGATTAGTGTTACAATTAATAGTTTATTACTAAAATTCGAACGATAATTATGAATTGATGATTCCTCATAAGTCAAGATTTGTTAAACCAATACTTTTCGCATATCTTATTGCCTCTAAATATTCGCTTTTGGTTAATCTTCTATTTATATCCTTATATTTATAAGCTTTGAACTCAGGTCTATATTGTTCCATTATGTTGACACGGACATCGTTTCCAAGATTTTTTTTAATCCAGTTAAGAATAGGCTTCGTACAACAATCGAGGTGATTTGGCATCACGAGATGTCTTATCAATAACTCAGCCTGTTTCTTTGCAATCAAATGATTTCTAGAGACAATTTCAAAATAATTCTTAACGTTTGATAATCTTTCCGCACATTTATCGTTTCCATACTTAAAATCTGCTAAATATACATCAACACAACCATCAAGCAATTTCATTGTTTTTATACTCATATACATATTGGAGTTCCATACAATAGGAATGTTTACGTTTAATGCTATAAGCATATCCATTATTGTGTGAAGATTTGGTGTCGGTTCTCCACCAACAAGATTTATATTCCTCGATTCCTCTTGGAGTTTTCTCCTTGTAGCTATTTCAGCAATGGTTTTTCCATCTATTGCTATACCTTTCTCAAACTGACGTGAAATCGTCCAGTTTTGACAAAAAACACAGTAAAAGTTACATCCAATAAAAAAGAAGGTATGGCTTGGTACCAAACATCCTTCTTCACCAAGATGAATGAATTCCGAACTAAGTCTTGAAATTGCATCCAGATTACAGAAACCTTTTTGTTTTTTTAATCTATCAACTTTACATCTTCTCTCACAAAATTCACACGATTTTAGCATCTTATATGCGAGGAAACGCTTTAACTTAAGCAAGTTTTTTTCTTTGAAATCCAATTCCTTTATGGTTACGTTTTGTTTATCTATTCTTTCCAATTCATCTCTAAACTTCTTTATCATATGATCGTGATATTTCCACAATTCTTCCTCATCTTCCTCTTCGTTAAAATCAACCTCTATCGTTTTTAATATAAGAAATTTAGCAAGTTTCTTTTCTGAGACTATATCAACATATCTACCCAAAGCTTTTTTAACACCTTCATCCTCCAACGCTACTAAAGCATCAGGTCTATATAAGTACCACATAACGATTGAAAAAATTTTTAACATCTAAAGTATCATAGCTAAATCTAGAACAAAAGGTTGTTAAAATGATCCTTTAACAAAGCAATTAACTTTAAATTATTTTTAACATTTTATTTTAATTTTTCATGTATTTTGAAATTGTAAAAAAGATTAGAAATATATTAAAGGAGCACCATAAGTTCTATGATGAATCCTTACCTATGATAGCAAGTGAAAACGTTTCATCTGCTTTGGTACGTGAGATTGTTGCAAGTGATTTCCAGCATAGATATGCTGAGGGAGATATAGGTAACAGATTTTATCAAGGATGTAAATATGTTGATGAGGTTGAAAGCATCGTAGTCGATCTTTCTAAGAAATTGTTCAACTGTAGTTTCGTAGAATATAGACCAATTTCTGGAACAATTGCTAATCTCGCTGCATATGCATCGATTGCCAAAAGAAACGATGGTATAATCTCTCTATCGGTTAAAGATGGTGGTCATATAAGTCATACGGAGATTTCTGCTGCTGGAATACTTGGGCTTAGGTTTTACTACTTTGAATTTGATCAGAATAGAATGAATATCGATGTTGATAAAAGTATAAAGAAGATAAGAAGAACAAAACCTAGAATAATAAATTTAGGTGCAAGTCTCTTTCTATTTCCACATCCAGTCAAAGAAATGAGAGAGATAGCTGAGGAAATAGATGCTATCGTAGTATACGATGCTTCACACGTCTTAGGATTGATTGCTGGGAAACAGTTTCAAGATCCAATTAGAGAAGGAGCACATATAGTTACGAGTTCTCATCACAAAACATTTCCTGGACCTCAGGGAGGGTTAATATTGACAAATGACGAAGAGCTCTACAAAAAATTTAAGAACAAAACCTTTCCCGGATTGGTTAGTAATCATCATCTACATCATAAAGCTGCTCTAGCTATAGCGTTGCTTGAGATGCTTGAATTCGGTGAGAAATATGCAAAACAGATAATAATCAACGCAAAGACTCTAGCAGAAGAATTATACAACTATGGATTTAATGTTCTATGTGCAGATTATGGATTTACGGAATCTCATCAAATAGTAATAGATGTGTCAAAATTAGGAGGAGGGGATAAGATTGCAAAAAAACTTGAACGTGCTAATATAATAGTGAACAAAAATCTATTGCCATGGGATGATTTGAAAAACGTTCAAAATCCATCAGGTATAAGAATTGGTGTTCAAGAATTAACGAGAATTGGTATGAAGGAAAATGAAATGAAGATTATTGCAACGTTTTTCAAAAGATTACTCATTGATGGTGAGAGTGAATCTAAGATTAGAGAAGAAGTGATTAACTTGAGAAAAAATTTTAAATATATAGAGTATAGTTTTGTTAAAAATCCCGCATATAAATATTACGAGTTCGAGGTAATAGAATGAAGCTAGTTGTATTTGATCTCGATGGTACATTAATCGATTGTGAAATAATAGACGAGCTTGCAAAATATACAAAGAATTACGAAAAAGTTAAAGAAATCACGGAAAAAGCAATGAAAGGTGAAATGGATTTAAAGGAAGCGATGTATAAGAGAATAGAATTGATAAGGGGTGTTCCATATGAGAAAGTCATTGAACTTGCTAACAACTTACCTTTGATGAAAGGAGCAAGAGAAGTCGTTAAAACTTTAAAGGACAACGGTTTTATAACTTGTATAATAACGGGGAGCTTTGATATATTTGCAAATAAAATCAAAGAAGAACTAGGTATTGACTACGTATTTGCAAACGGATTAATGTTTAAAAACGATGTAATCGATGGTTTTTATGGTGAGATAATAGATGATAAATCGAAACTCATGGTATTACAGAAGTTACTTGAAAAATTAAACCTCAAACTAAAAGATGTTGTGGTTGTTGGAGATGGAGCAAACGATATAAGTATAATGGAAAGAGCAGGATTAAGTATATCATTCAATGGAAAAGGAGATGTAAACCTGGTTGCAGATGTTATAATAAGAGAGAAAGATTTAACTAAAATTCTTAACTACATATTTAGGAGGATTGATGAAGACTCTCTCATAAAAGAAAGGGATCGGTTGGATAACGAGCTAAAAGAATTAAGAAAAAACATTTTAAGTAAGAAAAAAATACTTAAACAATTGGATGATGAGTGGAAGAGATTAATAAATCAAATAAGAAGTGTTAACAGAAGAGCAAACGAACTTCGAGAGAGAAGAAGAGAATTGAGAAAGGAATTGAAACGATTACAAAACAGAGAAATTAGATTGGAAAACGAGATACATGAGTTGGAAAGCAGATACAACGAATTAAAACCTAGACTAACTGGAAACGTTAGGAAGTTGCAAAGAGCAATTTCAGCATTGGAATGGAAATTACAAACAAGTGTAATGTCTCTAAGAAGAGAAAGTGAGCTTGTTTCGAAGATTGAAAACCTTAGAAAAAAACTCGAACCATATAAAGAGTTGTTAGAGATTGAGAACAATCTAAAAAAGAAGAGAACTCAGATAGAAAAAGTTAAAGGAAAAATTGAAGAAGTTAACAAAGAAATAGAGACCGTAACAAAAGAACTCGAAGAGTCAATATCTAAGATAAGAGAAATAGAAAAAAAAGTGGAAGAAATAAACAAGGAGAAAATTAAAATATTAAACGAACTAGAAAACTTAAATAAAGAGTATGAGGAAAAGAAAGATAAGCTTGAAAGTATAAAGAAGGAACTAGATGCCTATAAATCAAGCTACGAAGAAAGAATTAAAAAGAGAAAAGAGAGAAGGGAAAAAGTCTTAGCTAAAAGGTTGTACAAGAGATTTCTATCTGGAGAAAAATTAGGTAGCGATGAAATATTACTCCTTAGAAGATATAATT